>NZ_JBEOXI010001339.1:0-1000 GCF_040296465.1 Streptomyces sp. NPDC002130 | reverse complement strand
AACAGGACGATGCGCTGCACCGAACTGTGCGAGTGAAGTCGACGCAGAAGCGGCAGCAGGTCTTCGCGCAGGGTGCAGGAGACGCAGCCGTGCGCGAGCTCGAGGATCGTCTCGCGCTCGGACACTGTGCCGGCAGACCCGGTACCCCCGGTCATCGAGGTGACCGTCCGCCTGACCACCCCTTCACGGACGTGGCTCAGGTCGTGGTGAACCAGAACAGTTCCGGTTCGCAGCAACGCTCGTGCGGTGTGTGGGGTGGATTCGCTCATACCGGCGACCAGGACCAGCGGAGTCCTGCCGTCCAAGATCGTGTTCACAGCGGGCCTTTCTGGGAATGATTGTCATTACCGAAGTTGAACGCTACATTGATCTCACCGCATTGTCGAAAATGATTGTCATCTGCAAGTTGAAAGGAATACCCATGTCGGCTCACTGCCAAGTGACCGGACGTGTGCCGGGGTTCGGAAAATCCGTCTCGCACTCCCACAAGCGTTCGAACCGTCGCTGGAACCCGAACATCCAGCGCAAGACCTACCTGCTGCCCAGCGAGGGTCGTCGCATCACGCTCACTCTCTCGACCAAGGGCATCAAGACGATCGACCGCGACGGCATCGAGTCCGTCGTCGCCCGGATCCGCGCGCGCGGCGAGAAGGTCTGAGCAGATGGCACGCAACGAGATCCGCCCGATCGTGAAACTCAAGTCCACCGCGGGCACCGGGTACACGTACGTGACCCGCAAGAACCGTCGCAACGACCCCGATCGACTCGTACTGAAGAAGTACGACCCGGTGCTGCGCAAGCACGTCGATTTCCGAGAAGAGAAGTAGGCATGGCCAAGAAGTCGAAGATCGCGAAGAACAACCAGCGACGGGTCGTCGTCGAGCGGTACGCGGAGCAGCGGTCCTCTGCCCCGGCGGGGGGCGTCGATCCCCGCGCGACGCAGCGCCGTCACCAGTTTCATGAACTGGCGCGGGCTCAGCCCGGAGAACGGAACTATCCA
>NZ_JBEOXI010001338.1:0-1001 GCF_040296465.1 Streptomyces sp. NPDC002130 | reverse complement strand
GGGGCGAGCGTCATTTGAGCAGTTTGTAGAGCGTGTTCAGATTTCGGGTTGTGGTGAAGGCCTTGAAGTTCGGTTTTCCGGTGTTCCTGCCGAACGCGCTCTTGACGGTCTGCCCCTTCTCGACCTCCCAGTACAGGACTCCGTCGCCGGCCACCACGCGTTCGACCGAGGCATCGAGTTGCGCTGCCGCAGCGCTCAATTCCTCGTGGATTTCAGGCTCGGAGGCAACCATCGCGTAAGCATGCCAACCCTCGCGTTCGCGCTCGAACGGGTAGTTGTCCACGATCGCTTGCAGTGTCGGAATGTCGAGGACGAATACCCAAGCCTCGTAGCCGAACTCGCGGGCAAGGGCGGATTCGATCTGTTTCTTCAACGACGGGATGTCGGTGCTCGGACTGTCGAACAGAACGTTGCCGGAGGCCAGGACGGTTTTCACCCCTTGGAATCCGAGGTCACCGAAGACTCTCGCCAGGTCCGCCATCTTGATGTTGATGCCGCCCACGTTGATACCGCGTAGCAGGGCCACGTACCGAGTCATAAGGTGACCATAGTGCCGACCACCGACAGGCGCCCGGTAGCATACGGGGGCGGACGAGTTGGCCGGGCGGCCGCGGCTTCTGGAACCAGCGTGTACCACGCACAGGCCTGGGGCCGAGGAAAGTCCGGACTCCACAGAGCAGGGCGGTTGTTAACGGCAACCCGAGGCAACTCGCGGGACAGTGCCACAGAAAACAGACCGCCTGCCTTTCGAGGCAGGTAAGGGTGAAACGGTGCGGTAAGAGCGCACCAGCACCTCGGGTGACCGGGGTGGCTAGGTAAACCCCGCCCGGAGCAAGGTTGAAGGTCGCATCGCTCGCGGTGCGGCTGCGCAGGTGTTCGAGGGCTGCTCGCCCGAGCCTGCGGGTGAACCGCTCGAGGCACCCGGCGACGGTGTGCCCAGATGGATGGTCGCCACTCGGCACTTCGGTGCCGCAGGACAGGATCCGGCTTACACGCCGACT
>NZ_JBEOXI010001337.1:0-1002 GCF_040296465.1 Streptomyces sp. NPDC002130 | reverse complement strand
GATCAGGACCTACTTCCCGGATGGATTGCCGCTGCGGATCTAGCATGAGAAATGACCTGTCCGGATCGCGACCACCGGGAGTAGCGCATGTTCACCTTCACCAGCGACGACGGAGTGGTCATTCATGTCCACGAATGGCCCCCCGAGCAGGAACCTCGAGGGGTTGTTCAACTCGCGCACGGTATGGGTGAGCATGCAAAACGCTACGCACACGTTGCCGAAGCTCTGAATGCTCGCGGCTTCCTCGTCTACGCGGCGGACCACCGCGGCCACGGTGAGAGCATGCACGCCGGCCCCGGCAACATCGGCGACGACGGCTGGAACCGCTTGGTGGCAGACATGGTGACCCTCACGGGCATCATCCGCGACAAACACCCCGGCCTGCCGGTCGTGCTGCTCAGCCACAGCCTCGGTTCGTTCGCTTCGCAGCAGTACATCCTCGACCATTCACACCTGATCGACGCCGTCGCACTGTCGGGGACTACCGCCGTCGATCAACTGATCGAGAGCCTCGTCAACGACGGCCCGGACGTCCTCGCCCAGTTCAACGCGGAATTCGAACCGGCCCGAACTCCGCACGACTGGCTCAGCCGTGACGAAGCTCAGGTGGATTTGTACATCAACGATCCGCTGTGTGGTTTCAGCCTGGACGACGCCGGCATGGGCGGACTGATCGCAGCGGGACCGAGGTTCGTCGACGTCGAGGGTGTGCGACAAGACCTTCCGATCCTGGTCTTCGTCGGCACCTCGGATCCTCTCAACGCCGCACTGAGCCGTACCGACGTCGCAGTCGAACGGTACAACTCGGCGGGGATCGAAGACGTCACCTACTACACCTATCCGGGCGCCAGGCACGAGATCTTCAACGAGACCAACCGCGACGACGTCATCAACGATCTGACGACGTGGATGGACCGCCTACAGCGGCGGCAACACCGCGCCGACGTCCTTCTCGGTCAACGGCACGCCCTGCACCGGCGCGCACCAGCCGCCGATCGCCGT
>NZ_JBEOXI010001336.1:0-1002 GCF_040296465.1 Streptomyces sp. NPDC002130 | reverse complement strand
GAGCTGGTCCACGAGACCGAGGCCACCGGGGCGGGCGGGTAAGCTCCCCTGGCTGTCCTGTCTTCCGACGAGGCCCGCTACATCACGTCGGTCGCACTGCCGGTGGATGCGGGTAGTTCATCCCGCTGAAGTTCTGAACAACAGAAGTTCTGAACAACAGAAGTTCTGAACAGCTGAAGTTTTGAATAGCGGAGTTATGTCACGCTGAGATCTGCCACGGTGTGTAGCGTCGGGTTCAACTGACCGAAAGGCGCACACCGTGGCGGAACGACGCTATCTGGAAGTTACCGTCGGGACCAACATCGTCATGGTCCTCGACCACCGCACGGTGGAGGTCTTCGACCGCACCGCTGCGAGCACGAGCGAAGTGGCTCGCTGGCATGTCGAACACATTGCGGTGAAGGCGAAACCGTCGAAGTCGGGACTGAAGCTCACCATTGGAAACCGGCTCGCCGACGACTCCATCGCGGTAGCGGGTCCACGGGCGTCAATGACGGTCCCGCCGGAGAATGAAGCCGCCGTCATCGCGTTCTTCGACGAGGTCAAGGCCGCTCGGGTGTGAATCGGCAGAAGACCTTCGGCGCGGATGATTCGGGTTCTCTAGTCGAGCACGTCGTGCGCTGCCACGAAGATCGGGCCGGACGCACTTTTGTCGGGCTCTCGGGAATCGAGGCGTCCGGAAAATCGACGATCGCAGACGAGTTGGCTGACGGTATCTCGAAGTCGGGCCATGACGTCGTCACGATCCATGGCGACGAGTTCTCGACTGCGAAAGCCGTACGAAACAACAATCCCGACGCGGTGCGTGGGTATCTCGAGGATGCGTACGACTATTCGATCCTCAGCAGTCGTGTGCTGGTGCCGCTACGGTCGGCCGAAGTTTCCGACATTTCCTACGTCTCGACTGATCCGGAGACGGACGAATCGGTGGTAACGAAGGCCCGGAGTGCGCAACTGGCCGAGACCAGAGGGATGTCTGACCGGGTCGCCCGGTGCCGGAAC
>NZ_JBEOXI010001335.1:0-1002 GCF_040296465.1 Streptomyces sp. NPDC002130 | reverse complement strand
AACGGGCGTGCAGCACCTTCCACGCCGCCCAGGCCTTCCAGTCGTCGAGTGACTCGGACGCCCAGAGCGCGGTGAAGGTGTGCAGGAAATCGGGCTGACGGACCACGATTTCGGCGAACTTCTCCGAATCGGCGCCGAGACCGGACAGCCATGCCGCCCAGTCCAGACCGGGGTTCTGTTCGGTCAGTTCCTCGAAGCCCACGAGGTTGTAACTCAGATCTGCGTCACGACGCTTGACGACGTCCCAGTGCCCGGCCGCGATCTTCTTCTCGAGTTCGAACACACGCTGGGCGTCGTAGCCGACGCCGGCGAGGGTGAACATCTTGTCGATGTGCGCGACGTACTTCTCGCGGATCTCGGCGTAGTTGTCCTCGCGGTAGTACGACTCGTCGGGCAGGCTGATTCCCGACTGGCTGAAGTGGATCAGGTACCGCTCGGAGTTCTTGGCATCGGTGTCGACGTAATGCGAAATGGCACCGCCGACGCCCACGCGCTGGTGGCGTCCGATCACGGTGGCCAGCGACGACCGGTCCGGCGCATCGGCGACGGCGTCGAGCTCGTCGTCGATGGGGCCGAGGCCCGCGGCCTCCACGGCGTCGGCGTCCATGAAGCTCGAGTACAGGTCGCCGATGCGCTGTGCATCGGTACCGGCGGCAGAGTTGGACTCCACAGCTTCGGTGATGATGGTCTGTACGTCTTGTTCGGCCTTGTCGTAAAGCGTCCGGAAGGCCCCGTCGACTGCGCGGTCTGCCGGAATCTCGTATTCGGCGAGCCATTTTCCGTTGACGTGGACGAACAGATCGTCCTGCGCCCGTGTGCCGCCGTCGAGGTGGGTGAGGTCGATGCCTGAGCGATGAGCCGTGGTCATTTCTCCATCCTTACACGATCATGACGAACTGCTCGGTGTGTGCGCCGTCTCCGGGGCGACGGTGAAACCGCACGTCAGGCTCTCGCCCGGAGCCCAGGCACTGTTTACGGGAAGGTGCGCAGCGGACGGACACC
>NZ_JBEOXI010001334.1:0-1003 GCF_040296465.1 Streptomyces sp. NPDC002130 | reverse complement strand
GTCGACAACAATCTGACCGTCGAACAGATCGCGAACGCCTTCACCGTCTATCCCTCCCTGTCGGTGTTTTTGCCTACGTGATCGCCGTGCTTCACCGCACTTCGTTCGGTGTCTCGGGTCTGTCTGCTGCTGATCGGTTCTCGATATCACCCAGCGTTCTGTCGAGCTTCGTCGTACTGCAGATCGTCGTGTACGCCGGTATGCAGATTCCGGCGGGAGTCCTCCTCGACCGCTACGGTTCGCGGATCATGATCGCAGTCGGTGCGTTCATCATGATGTCCGCGCAGTTGGCCCTCGCCTTCACCGAATCGCTGCCCGTCGCGATCGGTGCACGTATTGCCGTCGGCGCCGGCGATGCACTCACCTTCATCTCGGTGCTGCGGTTGGTACCACAGTGGTTCCCGCCCCGGCAGGTGCCGTTGGTCTCGCAGTTCACGGGCATCCTCGGTCAGCTGGGCCAGGTGATGTCCGCGCTCCCGTTCATGTTGCTGTTGTCCGGTCCGGGCTGGACTTTTGCCTACGGCAGCGCTGCGGCCGTCGGACTGTTGGCGTTTGCTCTGGCGCTGAGTGTCATCCGCGACGTGCCTCCCGGTGCCGACGTGGTGGCCGTGCCTGCCGGTGCCAAGGAGATCGGGCGACAGATCAAGACGGTGTGGATGCGACCCGGCACCCGACTCGGGTTCTTCAGTCACATGGGGACGCAGTTCTCGATCACGACGTTCGCACTGCTATGGGGTGTGCCGTATCTGAAATCGGCTCAGGGTCTCGATTCCGCGACCGTCGGCTCGCTGCTGACGCTGTCGGTCATCTCGGCAATCGTGGCCGGCCCGATCCTCGGCATTCTCACCGGTCGCTATCCCATGCGTCGATCGTGGTTGGTTCTCACCATCATGGTGGCCAGCGCGCTCATGTGGACGATCGTGCTTTCGCGCAGCGAACCGTCTCCGCTCTGGTTGTTGACGATCCTGGTGGTCGTCATCTCGGTGGGTGGACCGGGTTCGGT
>NZ_JBEOXI010001333.1:0-1001 GCF_040296465.1 Streptomyces sp. NPDC002130 | reverse complement strand
CTGATCGAACTCTCGGCGCCGGGAATCACGAAGGCGTCGGGCCTGGTTGCTGCCGCGGAGAGGTTCGGCTTCGACCTGTCGGGTCTGGTTGCCTTCGGGGACATGCCCAACGACATCCCGATGCTGGGCTTGGCGCGGCTCGGCGTGGCCATGGGTAACGCTCACCCCGAAGCCAAAGCCGCAGCCGACGAGGTCACCGACGCCAATTCGGAGAACGGGGTCGCAAAAGTCCTCGAGCGCTGGTGCGTAGAACCCACCAGCGCCCGAGGACGTGTACTGCGCGAGTGTCAGCCGACAGGCGCGCTGTTGGCCATTTCCTGGGCAAAGGTCTCGTTGTAGGTCTTGAGGACCTTCGTGACCATGCCGGTGATCTGGTTGAAGATCAGCGAACCGTTCTCGAAGTCACTGCGCAAGCCGTCCGGGATCGAGTACTCGTCCGAGATCGGCAATCCGAGTTCACCCGCGTCGGAACCGAAGCTCTGCCACGACTTGAAGATCTCGCCGAGCACGGTGAACACTCCGCCGTTCGGCGAGGTGTAGACAGCACCGTTCTGGAACAGCGCACCCTGGTTGCCGAGCTTCGCCTGCAGAATTCCGGACAGAGCCTGGCCGAGGCGGCCGATTTCGCCACCTTCGGCGATCCACTTCTGCGCGAGCGGTGAATTGTCGGTGATCTGCAGAATCTGGGTGACCAGATCCGGGATCGACGAACCGGTGCCACCGGTGACCGTGTCGACCGGAGTGGTCGGCTTGGGCGCAGGCGTCGACGGATTGGAGGGGTTCGAGGGGTTCAACGTTCCCCCGATATTCGCGGCCGCGATGTTCCGGATGTCGTTCATGTGTGCGTACGCGGCATCACCCGGGCAAGCGGTGTTTCCGACGTCGCGGTGCGCGAAGATGATCGGCAGGTCGACTGCTGCGCCCTGCGGGTACGGCGTGAACTCGGTGCCCTCGGAGTACATCGTCGTTCGGCCCTTGGGATCGAGTCCGGCCATGCCAGG
>NZ_JBEOXI010001332.1:0-1003 GCF_040296465.1 Streptomyces sp. NPDC002130 | reverse complement strand
ATCCTGACCGGACTCGAGAGCCCAGGACAGGCACTCGGCGGTGACGGGGCAGCGGTTGCAGACAACCTTGGCATCAGCGATCTGAGCGAGGGCCGGTCCGCTGTTTCCCACCGGGAAGAACAGTTCGGGATCCTCGTCGCGACAGATTGCGTTGTGGCGCCAGTCCATCTTTTTTCGCTCCTTAATTGGGTGTGTATTCACACCATTTGGTACCAATGAGTTTGTGTGTGCGTCATCAATGTTTCCGCACTGTTACTTGTGAATGCTTTCACGAACTCACGGTATGTCAATAGGTTTGAACGGGTTCGTGGGCCAACTCACTAATTTGTGACACACCTGACGGCCACCTGGGCGTCACCGGCATTTTACCCGATTTCGGCTATTCGGCACCAGAGTTTTTGCAGGTCAAACGTGTTGCCTGACTCACGTCGCAATCGGTGCGAACACTTCCAGTGCATCCGGTACCGAGGTGAATTCGACCTTTTCGCGAAGTCCGATGTAGTCGCCGTCCATCTGCAGTCCGATCGGTCGCGACGATTCGATGGTGATTGACGGGACGTCGTCGGTGCGGAGAAGAACCTTCGATTTCGGCTCGGCGCCGCGTGCGAGGAGCTGTCGCACAACCCGCAAGGACGGTAGGACTTTGGTGCTCGTCATGGCGAAGATGCCGAGTCCGCTGTCGAAAGTCGTTCCCGGATTGGTGTGTACGGGGCGCTCTTCCAGATATGTCCACGGGCTCGAGTTCGACACGAACGCGTAGTGGACTCCGGAGACGGGATCCTGATCGGGAAGGTGGACGGTCAGTGCTGGTTCGGCTCGCTTGGCACGGAAGAACGCCGCGATTGCGGTTCGGACGTACCGGGCGGGTGTGGCGGCGTCACCGTTTTTGCGGCTGGCGTCGACGGCCTCCTTGAACCGGCCCTGCTCCGGCTGGGTCACCACGACTTCCTCGTCCTTGAAGATCTTGCCGCCGCCGACCGGGATCTCGTCGATGTTGGCCAGG
>NZ_JBEOXI010001331.1:0-1003 GCF_040296465.1 Streptomyces sp. NPDC002130 | reverse complement strand
GTGGCCGTGGTCGACGGAACGGCTTCCCTGACCCGCAGCTACGACGCTTCCGGCACGCACATCTTCACCGCAGTCTTCACCGGCGAGGCCGGCTACGGCGATTCAGTGTCCACCGCAACTCAACTCGACGTCAGCGATCCCGACTGGGGAACCACGACCACAGTTGTCGAACCGCTCACAGCAGTGGTCGGTGAACCGACCAACCTTTCGGCCACCGTCTCCCCCATCCCGAGCAGCGGAACCGTGACGTTCAAGGTCGACGGCACCGAGGTCGGTACCGCACCGGTCGGCACGGGTGACGGCGTCGCGATCCTCCCGCACACCTTCGCGTCAGCCGGTGCCGCAGCCGTGGTTGCCGAGTTCTCCGGCGGAACCGGATTCGTCGGCTCCACGTCCACGTCGTTCACGGTGAACGTGACCGATCCCGAGCCTGCCCGCGCGGACACCACGACGATCCTGACTGTCAGCGGCGCCGCTCAGGTCGGAAAGGCATTGCAGCTCAAGGCTACCGTTGCACCCGGAACATCAAACGGAATGATCCAGTTCAAGTCCGGCACGACGCCCATCGGCGCACCCGTTGCCGTCGTCAACGGAGTCGCGACACTCACGCACACCTTCGACGACGAAGGAACATTCGGCCTCACTGCCAACTTCGTCGGCGACGCCGGTTGGAAGAACTCCGTCTCCGGCCCGACGGTCGTGCAGGTCGGCACCGCACCGACCGACGGCGGCGGCACCGGAAGCCTGGACACCGGTTCACTGAGCGGCCTGATCCCGCTCTTCGGAAGCTAGTCCCCCACATCAGCTTTGGACACCACTCCCGTACCACGCTCAGGAGAATCCATGTTCGTGTATTCCAGACCTCCCACGCTCTCCCAACTGAACGGGACGTAGACGATCGGGAACTCCAGCCCTTTGGTGGCGTGCACGGTTGCGATTTGCACTGCGGCAGCGTCACTGTCGAGGCGACGGCTTCTGTCGGTCGCACTCCCGGACGTCGGAT
>NZ_JBEOXI010001330.1:0-1003 GCF_040296465.1 Streptomyces sp. NPDC002130 | reverse complement strand
GGCCGAACTCGTCCGGGCGACCCAGCCGTGAGGGGTTGGGAACCGAGGCTTCGAGGGCCGTGCGCACGTCTTCGCGCAGGCGCGCCAGCAGGGGAGTGTCCATGATGCCGGGAGCAATGGTGTTGACGCGGATTCCGCGGCTGGCGAGATCGCGGGCAGCGGTGACCGTCATACCGACGATGCCGGCTTTGGACGCTGTGTAGTTGATCTGACCGATCTGACCTTCGAATGCTGCGACCGACGCCGTCATGATGACGGCACCTCGCTCACCGTCCACGGCGTCGAGTTCCGCCATCCGTTCGGCGCCGAGACGGAGTGCGTTGAACGAACCGACAAGATTCAGCTTGACGACGAACTCGAAATCTTCGACCGATCCGGCTTTTCCGTCCTTGTCGAGAATGCGCATGCGACGTCCGGCACCCGCGCAGTGGACGACGCCGCGAAGGCCGCCGCGCTCGTGCGCCGCGTCGAGTGCTTCGGCGAACTGTTCGCTGTCGGTGACGTCGGCCGGGGCGAATTGTGCGGCAGCTCCGAGATCGGCCGCCACCTGCTTACCGTCGGACGAAGGCAGATCGATCAATGTGACCTGCGCTCCGGCGTCGAGCAGTCGTCGAGCGGTAGCCAGGCCGAGACCTGAAGCGCCGCCGGTGATCGCGGTGGAAAGTCCCTCGAGTTTCATGAATCAATTCTTCTTTCCTGCTGGATGACGTGTCGGCCCGAAAGCGTTGTCGGGTCAGATCAATTCGAGAATGGTCGCATTGGCCATGCCGCCGGCCTCGCACATCGACTGGAGTCCGTATCGAATTCCGTTGTCGCGCATGTGATGTGCCAGGCGAGTCATCAAGATCGCGCCGGATCCGCCGAGTGGGTGGCCGACCGCGACAGCGCCGCCGAGAGGATTCACACGATCGATGGCTGCGCCGGTTTCAGCCTGGGAGCCGACGGACCAGGGGGCGGCGTGGACGTATTCGCCGCTGTTGGTGACCCGGACCGAGTGGTGGAC
>NZ_JBEOXI010001329.1:0-1004 GCF_040296465.1 Streptomyces sp. NPDC002130 | reverse complement strand
CGTCGCGAAGCTGTTTCTCGAGATCTTCAGCGGCGGCGAGGCCGATCTGGGGCTGTTGCGAACCACTGCCGCCGAGGACCTTCTCGGGCCTTCGGACGAACTGTTCGCACGGGTTCCGCAGGAGACACCGGGAACTCTGGCGTTCGCACCGATCGTCGACGGTGATCTGCTCCCCGACTACCCGGTGCGAGCGTTCCGTCACGGCAACGCACACCCGATTCCGCTGATCATCGGAACCAACAAGGACGAGTCTTCGCTCTTCCGGATGATGAAGTCGCCGTTGATGCCGATCGATCCCGTCGTGATCACGTCGATGTTCGCAGAGATCGCCGACGAGCATCCAGGGTTCGAGTTGCCCGATCATTCTCAGATCGAAGGTGCGTATTCGGGACTGTCCAAGCTCGGTGCCGGTCTCGGGTTGACCCGTGACTTCGGATTCCGTCTGCCGACCTTGTGGATTGCCGAGGCGCACAGCAAGATTGCGCCGACGTGGTTGTACCGGTTCGACTACGCGCCGCCGATGCTCAAGGCGCTGAAGATCGGTGCGACGCACGGTACCGAACTCGCCTACGTCTTCGGCAACATCAACCACGGAGCACGGGACATCACCTACAAGTTGGGAGGACTGAGCGCGGCGCGTCATGTATCGGAGCGTATGCAGACGAGGTGGCTGGATTTCGCCAGAGCTGCAGGTGATTACGGGATCGGGGCCGATAGCGAACTGGGTACGGCTCCGGGGTGGCCCACTTATGACACCGATACACGCTCGACACTGTTGATCGACAAGCACGACGCCGTCGTCGCTGATCTCGACCGCGAGATCCGGGAGGCGTGGGGTGACACGGTGATCGCATTCACCTGATGGTTCCGGTTTACTGCAGTTTGGCGAGATAGTGCGAGACGGGTCCCGCAGTGAGCCGGGCACGGCATCGAGGCCGCCACCAGCATGGTCGTCCTGCGCAACGCGCTGCGCGGCCTGGCCGTGACCGGCGCCGGGCCGGGCC
>NZ_JBEOXI010001328.1:0-1005 GCF_040296465.1 Streptomyces sp. NPDC002130 | reverse complement strand
CGTCTGGCAGCTTGGACACGGAGTATTCCCGCAATCTTTGCAATTGCATAGGCATCGTTGGTCGGCTCGAGATGCCCGGTGAGCAGGTACTCCTCCTTGATCGGCTGCGGCGCCAATTTCGGGTAAATGCACGATGATCCGAGGAACAGGAGACGCTCGACGCCGTGTGCAAGCGCAGCGTCGAGCACGTTCACCTGGATCCGAAGATTCTCCGACAGGAAGTCGACGAGGAACGCGCTGTTCGCCGCAATTCCACCAACTTTTGCTGCTGCGAGGATCACATTGGTCGGCTTTTCGCGGGCAAAGAAATCGAAGACAGCGTCCCGGTCACGCAAATCGAGTTCGGCGGACGACTTTCCGAGAAGGTTCGTGAAGCCTTCGGATTCCAGGTGCCGCCACACCGAGGAGCCGACCAATCCTCGATGTCCGGCTACGTAGAACGGTGCGCCTCGATCGAGCGCTCGCGCTGCGAACGAATCACTCATCGCGTCGCCAACCAGTCGGGAAGTGCCGGAGTGTCGATCCACGGGCGCCCCTCATGTTCGAGCGCTTCGATGTCTGCGTCGACCATGATCCGGGCCAGTTCGGGGGTGTGCACTCCGGCCTTCCACCCGAGTTTGCGCTCGGCATGACTCGGATCCCCGATCAGTGCGTCCACCTCGGTCGGCCGAAGGTACCGCTCGTCGAATCGAACGTGGTTTTCCCAGTTCAGACCTGCATGTTCGAACGCGACGGTCAGGAAGTCGCGCACCGAGTAGTTGCCACCGGTGGCGAGCACAAAATCCTCAGGCTCGTCGACCTGCAGCATGCGCCACATTCCCTCCACGTACTCCGGCGCATATCCCCAGTCGCGAATTGCATCGAGATTGCCCATGTACAAATGCTCCGTCACCGAGGGCGGTCACGTCCACCGTCTCCGCGTCGACACCTCAAGGCCGGTTCGCGGAGGGATGATCGAGAGCACACCGATCGACGTGGTCGCCGAGTACTACCCGGCGTTCAACG
>NZ_JBEOXI010001327.1:0-1005 GCF_040296465.1 Streptomyces sp. NPDC002130 | reverse complement strand
TTCGGCGTCGTACGTGGGCGGCCGCGTGCCGACGTGAGCACGGGACCGGGAGACGGGCGCGGGGACACCGGGACCGACCCTGTGTTTCGGCGCCGGACAAGTCGGTGCCGTCGTCCCGACCAAGTGAAATAGTGGCAGAGTGGAAGTCATGGAGCTGCGTATATTCACCGAACCCCAGCAGGGCGCTACCTACGAACAACTACTGACTGTTGCCCAGACCGCCGAAAAACTCGGCTACGGCGCATTTTTCCGCTCGGACCACTATCTCGCCATGAATTCCGACGGCCTTCCCGGACCCACCGACGCATGGATCACGCTCGCCGGAATCGCCCGCGAAACGTCCACCATCCGCCTCGGCACTCTGGTGACGTCGGCTACGTTCCGTCACGCCGGTCCGCTGGCCATCTCGGTCGCACAGGTCGATCAGATGAGTGGTGGCCGCGTGGACCTCGGCATCGGTGCCGGCTGGTACGAGGAAGAGCACCAGGCGTACGGCATCCCGTTCCCGGCGCTCAAGGATCGCTTCGAACTGCTCGAGGAAACTCTCGACGTCGTGACCGGTCTGTGGCGTACGACGGTCGGCGACACGTTCGACTACGACGGTAAGCACGTGCAGATCAAGAACTCTCCCGCGCTTCCCAAACCGCACCAGGTCGACGGTCCGCCGATCCTGATCGGTGGCACGGGCAAGAAGAAGACTCCGGCGCTCGCCGCTCGGTTCGCAAACGAGTTCAACATCCCGTTCAAGTCCCTCGAGGAAACGAAGGACATCTTTGCGCGGGTACGTCAGGCTTGCGTCGACATCGAGCGTGATCCGAACGAATTGGTGTACTCCAACGCTCTCGTCCTGTGCTGTGGCCGCGACGAGGCGGAGATCAAGAAGCGCGCCGAGGCTATCGGACGCGACGTGGACGAGCTACGTGAGAACGGTCTGGCCGGAACGCCTTCGGAGCTGGTCGACAAGATCGGCACTTTCGCCGAGGCCGGTTCACAGCGCGTGTATCT
>NZ_JBEOXI010001326.1:0-1005 GCF_040296465.1 Streptomyces sp. NPDC002130 | reverse complement strand
GCCTGCCTCCAGCACGCCGGCCTCGTCACTCGCAGATCGGTCTGCGGCGACAAGCGGGGCGTCGAGGTCACCCTCACGGACAAGGCCCGCCGGCTCAGTTGGCTGACCAAGCATGGCTACGCAGACCTGGTGAGCAGGTCGGTCGTGGCGATCAATTCGACGAGGCCGGGTTCGTCTTCGCTCGACCTCGATCAACTCGAAGACGTTTTCGCTCAGCGGGGAGTGCGCGCGGTCAAGACCTTGCCCTACGACGATCACCTCGGCGAGGGCGGTCCGATCGACTTGAAATTGCTGAACAAGCGCACTGCGCGGGCATATCTGGAACTTGTCGCAGCAATTGCCGACGGATTTCCGGACTCGGTGGGCAAGCACGCCTCTCGCTGAAGGTGCTCATCCACCGAATCCGATCAGGCTGCCGATGTTCAGGGATGCCGGAGGATCGCGCCGTACCCGTCGGCGAGAACCAGGCGTTCGTCGATCTGTACCAGTTCGGTTCCGGTCCCGATTGCGATGTAGGGGAGTACGCGATCGGCGGGCCCGATCAACTTTCCGCTGGTGACTTCCTTGTCGTCGGGATCGGTGAGCAACAGTGTCTCGACCTTGCCCTGTTCGAGAGCGTCGAGGACGCGCGCGGTCCCGTCGATGGAGAGACCGGAGTCCCGTCCCTGCTCTGCGACGTAGCGTTCGGTTTCCGAGTCCATCCTGCGCAGCCGCTGCGTATCGATCAGTTCACGAATCGACTTGGACACCTCAGCAGGTGACGAACCCACTGAACGTGAACCCTTTTCGACATCCACCACTCGTAGCGTCGACGGTAGGAGCTGTGCAAAAGCTTTGCGTGACTGTACTTCTCCGATCACGACCACCAGCGCGACCTTGTGTTCGCGGGCGAGCGATGCCGCGCGCTCCGCAGCCTGTGCCAGGTTCTTCCGGATGTTCTCCTCCACGAGGCTTTGACTGTCGGTGTACCGCTCCTGGCCGCCCACGTGCGCCTTGTGTACCGGG
>NZ_JBEOXI010001325.1:0-1005 GCF_040296465.1 Streptomyces sp. NPDC002130 | reverse complement strand
CTCCGCCGGCCTCCAGCAGCCGGGCCGCGGTCAGGGCGCGGTCCAGGCGCGAGGTGAAGACGCCCGCGTGGAGGCTGTAGTCGATGGCGTTGGCCGAACGGAATCTCGCCGAGACCAGTGTCCTTGTTGTTGGAGAACCGCCATGGGAACAGTGCGACACCCTTGATCACTGGAATTTTGTATGGGGCCCGACCTGGTCGAACGAGTGCCGCGTCGGGCAACTTGCCGAAGGTCTCGAAACGCTCGAGAACGCCACTCCAGAACTCGCCGTAAACCCTCTTTGATCGGTGTCCGGATGCTTCCTGCGCATCCAATGAAGCCTCGTGTTCACTGCGAATGTGTTGGGCAACTTGCTCCCTAATATGGGGGCCGTACTCACCGAAAGTCTCCAGCGCCCACCAACGGCCAGCATCCACAGCTCCTCCTAAGTCTTAGTCCAGAAACCTATCATATGACTTTAGTTTTGAACCACATATGGCTACTTGACTTCAGGTTTGGGTAGTTGATTCCGAGTTGGTCCGCAGCCGGGATTACTCGAGAAGGTCTGCCAGGTGTCGCCCGTCATCGCCGCCGACCAACCGAAGGTTGAGTAGGGCGCGTGATGCTAAAGACAGTGGATCAACCCCATCGTTCAGTGAGGCGTGGATGATTCGGTCAAGTCCAGCGCCGACTAAAGGTGCAGCTGTTCGTAGGGTGGCTTGCAGGGCAACAGAGTTGGTGGAACCCCCGTGCATCAAGAGGTTGCGTTGTCTGTACAGCCGCCGAAGTGCTGTCGTGACATGTTTCGTTACGTCGCCAAGCGTGCTGCGCGGATTGTTTACCAGGCTCTGCATCCGTTGGGCTGCTGCGATGTCAGAGGGTCGTGTTAGCTCGAGTGAACGACCTGATTTAAGTGCATCAGCGACCAGTATGTCCGCGTAGGCGCGCTCGCCGGTGATGCACCACATCAGCGCGGTCTGGTAGGCGGCGGCGGAGTCGGCGACGGCCTGGTTCTGGAAGTTGGTC
>NZ_JBEOXI010001324.1:0-1006 GCF_040296465.1 Streptomyces sp. NPDC002130 | reverse complement strand
ACCGGAACATGCACCAAACCTGCTCGCGCACAGGCAAGGAATCCGATCGCATAGGCGTCGGAGTTGGTTCCGTATGCCGCGACGCGGTCGCCGTGTTCGAGGCCCAGACCGAGCAAGTGGGCCGCGACCCGCGTCACCGCGTCGTCGAGTTCGCGGTAGGTGCGAGTGCGATCTTCGAAGACGACGGCTACGCGGTCGGGGTACTTGGCTGCCGAGCGCCGAAGCACTCCGTCGACGGTGTTGGTGCGTGGATCCAGGCTCATTCGCTCAGGTTATAGGACGTCCAACTAAACCGGAAGAGCGATCGTTACTTATTGCGCCATTCGGGCTTTCGCTTGTCCACGAAGGCCTGCATGCCTTCCTGAGCGTCGCAGGTCACGGCGTTGGTTGCCATCGTTTCCGCCATCGCCTCGTACGCCTGCGCTTGCGGCAGATCGATCTGGCGATAGAACGCCTGCTTACCGATCTTCACCGTCAAGGGGCTGGCCGTCGTGATCTTGGCGGCCAGTTCGCGCACCTGCCGGTCCAGTTCTCCGGGCGTGACGACGAAGTTCACCAGACCCCAGTCCGCAGCGGTGCCGGCGTCGATCGTCTGCCCGGTGAGCAACATCTGCATCGAGCGCTTGCGCCCTACTGCCCTGCTCAGCGCCACCATGGGCGTCGAGCAGAACAGTCCGATCTTGACGCCCGGCGTGCCGAAGACAGCATTCGACGCAGCAACAACCAGATCACACGACGCGGCCAGCTGACAGCCCGCCGCGATAGCCGGGCCCTGGACTGCGGCAATCACCGGCTGCGGAATCCGCTGTACGGTCTCCATCATCTCGGTACAGCCGTCGAAGATCGCCCGCTCGTCCTCGAGGGTTCTCCCGATCATCTCCGTCAGGTCGTGTCCGGCGGAGAACACCGGGCCTTCGGCGCGCACGATCACGACCCGCACGCGCTCGTCTACAGACAATTCGACAAGGGCAGCCGTCACCTCACGCATGGTCTCCGCCGTGAGCGG
>NZ_JBEOXI010001323.1:0-1006 GCF_040296465.1 Streptomyces sp. NPDC002130 | reverse complement strand
GCCCTGCTGACCCCCACCGAGCATCCCCACGGATTCGGGGAGCGGGTCTTCCTCGATTTGTTCACCGCTCAGACCGACGTCGTGTTCGCATTCCACGGGTACTCGCGTGCGGTGCACGAACTGATTCACGGGCGTCCGAGTCCCGAGCGCTTCCACGTTCGCGGATTCAGTGAACAGGGAACAACCACAACACCGTTCGACATGGTTGTCCTCAACAAGATGAGCCGCTACCACCTGGTGATCGAGGCGCTACGACGCTCCAAGCGTCGGCCGGCCGGGGCGTCCGAGTTGGCGGAGTTCTGCCGCACACAGCTCGAAAAGCACTCGCGTTACATCGTCGAGCACCTCGAAGACATGCCGGAGGTAGAAAACTGGACCTGGTCCTGAAAATTCAGGACCAGGCCCAGTCGGGTCCGAGTTCTCAGTTCAATTCATGGGCAGCTGCGCCGCGCCGCGAGCTGCCAACATGTCGGTCATCAGCTTGGACTCGCTCTGCTGCGTGTTGACCATGGTCTGTGCCAGGCTGCGCACCGGACCCTCGGTGGCGTCGGCTGCTGCGTACTCCATCATCGGAAGCCCACCTTCGTGGTGACGAAGCATCAGCTGCAGGAACAAGGTGTCGAGTTGCAGACCTTCCGCTGCGCGGAGAGCCGCAAGGTCCTCGGGGGACGCCATGCCGGGCATGGTGTCGACCGGACCGGAATGAGCCATGTCCATCGTGGCCGAAGTCCCGTGCGATCCGTGGCCGGAGCCCGAATCGGACGACATCCACTCCATGTACGGACCCACCTTGGACAGCGGCTGATCCCACATGGTCAGCCACGCCTGCATCTGACCGAGTTGGTTCTGCTGCGTGGTCAAGATGTCGAACGCCAGCGTGCGTACGTCGTTGTCGGTGGACTTCGTCAGGGCGATGGACGCCATGTCCACAGCCTGGCTGTGATGCACGCTCATGTCCTGCGCGAAGCCGACGTCCACCGAATCCGATGCCGGAACCGTCAGGGAC
>NZ_JBEOXI010001322.1:0-1007 GCF_040296465.1 Streptomyces sp. NPDC002130 | reverse complement strand
GCCCTTGGGGGAGAGGTTGACCGTGCCGTCGGCGGCCAGGGGCGCGGTGGCGGAGACGGGCGTGCGTTGCACTCGACTGGCGCGGGTTGATGAGGTGCGCGAATTCGCTTCGCTTGGTGGCGAGTTCGAGTACGGCGTCGCGGGTGGTTCGGTAGCCGTGACTGCCGGGCGACATGATGAGCGTCGATTTGCCTGCGTTGTCGACGTTCTGCTGCCACGCGCTGCGACGTTCCTTCGAATACGCGTCGAGGATGGCGGTATCGGCAGCTCCGTTGATGACGGCGGCCAGTTGCCACACCAAGGTCTCGGCGTCTTCCATACCCGAGTTGAGGCCGCGAACACCGAAGATCGGAACAAGATGCGCGGCGTCGCCGGCAAAGAGCACACGGCCGTGAGTGAAATCTTCCAGGGCGAGTGCATGGGCGCGGTAGAAACCGAACCATTCCAGGGTCCAGGGGATATCGCTCTGCAGCCATTCGAGGTGGCGGGTGATGCGGTCGCGGATGCGATCTTCTTGCGTCTCCGCTTCCGGATCGTCCGAGGCGTCGAGCTGGTAGTCGATGCGCCAGATGTCCCGTGGTTGGCGATGCATGATGATCGTGGACCCCGGGTTGCTGGGCGCGTCGAACCACACCAGACGCTCGGCCGGTAGTTCCGATTCCCAATGAATGTCCGCGATGACGTAGTTGCCCTCGTAGCTGTTGCCCTGCAAGCGGATTCCGCTGAGTTCGCGCATCTTGCTACGGCCACCGTCGGCGGCAACGACCCAGGCCGCACGCAGTTCGCGAGTTCCGAACGCGGTGTCGACGGTCAGCGTCACCTCGTCATCGCCGGCCACGATGCCCGCGATCGACGACGACCAGTGGAAGTTCACCAGAGGGTGAGCGAGCAACTTGTCCGTCATGATCTGCTCGAACTCGGACTGCGACACGTTGACCATCGGACCGCGTGCGTCGTGATCGGCGGACGCCATGCGGAAGTGCAGCACTTCCTGATCACGGTAGTAG
>NZ_JBEOXI010001321.1:0-1007 GCF_040296465.1 Streptomyces sp. NPDC002130 | reverse complement strand
TGGTGACGTTGGCGGCCTGGTTGCCGCCGTGGTCCTTCATGCGCAGTTTCGGGCGTAGTCGCCGCGTTCGACGGAGACGATGCTCTGTCTGCTCACCTGACCTGCCGTGGCCAGTTGCGCCTGGGTGAGGCCGGCGAGGCGTCGGTGCTCCCGCACGTTGTTGTCGCCAGCCTTTCCAGTCATGCAAAAAGTAAAGAATACTTGTCACTAGATGTCAAGTTTGCTTGTCATATGAGAGGCTGAAGCGTCGACGTCCGGGACGTGGGCTTCGACATCCCCAACGAGTTCGTCGTCGGTTACGGCCTCGATTACGCCGAGCGGTACCGCGATCTGCCGTACATCGGCACCCTGGACCCCGAGGTCTACGGCGGCTGAGCCTGCTCGCTGGTTAGAACTCTTCACATTTCGGCACCTCTGCATCAGTCCTGCGAACGGACGACAGACAGGTCTCCGAGGCGTCGCTAGATTCACGGAATGCGCTATCGACGGCTTATTCGGTGACCCTTCCGCCACCACCGCCACCCCCGCCCCCACCTCCTCCTGGTGGGGAGCAGCAGTACAGGAGTGCCCAACCGCAGGGCGGTCTGTACCAACCTCCGACCACGAACGGCCTCGCAATTGCCGCCCTGGTCGGGGCGCTCGTGCTGGCACCGGTCGGCATTGTGCTCGGCCACATTTCGCTGGCGCAGATCAAACGAACCGGTGAGCAGGGGCGAGGACTTGCAATCGCCGGTCTGGTCATCGGCTACATCTTCACCGGGCTTCTGGTGCTGTCGATCGTGTGGATGTTTCTCATTGCCAATGCTGTCACCCGTGCGTTCGACGACTACGACAGCGCGTCTTCTCTCTACTACACATCCGAATCGTCGAGTACGACTTATCCGACGTACTCGACCACCACATCCCGGACGGTGGCGCCGACGTTCAGCGGAAGCGCGCGACCGGGAGCTCGTCACCTTCCGCAAGGGACTCGTCGGCGTCGACCTGGACCGCCTGGCCGGGCTCGC
>NZ_JBEOXI010001320.1:0-1007 GCF_040296465.1 Streptomyces sp. NPDC002130 | reverse complement strand
AGCCGGTACAGGACGTAGTAGCCCTCGCGGCGGCGCTCCAGCAGGCCCGCGTCCGCCAGCACGCGCAGGTGCTTGGACAGGGCGGCCTCGCTGACGCCGACGAGCGGGGCCAGTTCCTGGGTGCTGCGTGGGCGTTCGGCGATCAGCCGGAGGGCGCGCAGCCGGGTGTCGTCGGCGAGCGCCCGCAAGGTGCCGAGGAGCTGGGTGGGTGGAATCCTCGGGCGGGCTTCCCGGGCGATGGAGGAGACCGGGAAGACGAGCCCGAGGGGCCACGGACCGTCGCAGTTGACGCGTACGTGCGGCCACACATAGGCGCTGGGGGCGAGTACGAGGGTGTCGTCCGGGCCGATGGCGACCTCGTGGTCGTGCGGTCGCTCCAGCCAGAAGCGTTCGGTCTGAGGATCGCTGCGCACCTCCGGCCACAGGCCGCGGAGCATCCCGTACAGGCCGCGCTGCTCGATCTGGTGTCCGGCTTCGCTCACCCCCGCGGCCAGCTCGGGTTCGAGCCGTGCCCATTCCTCCTCGAACGCCTCCCGCCAGTAGCGCTCCAGCATGCTCAGAAACCGTTCGAGCAGCGCGCGGGGGTCGTCGAGGAGCATCGCGGCGATGGCGTCGTCGCTCTCCCGTGCGAGCCGCTCCCGCAGCAGCCGGCGTACGTCCGGTTCGTCCAGCACGTGCGGGTCCCTGCCCTGGCCGCCGCCCGGCCATGGCGAGAGCAGCGGGATGGCGAACTCCAGGCGGACCAGCTCCGGATCCGCCGTGCGCAGGGCGGCCAGCTCGTCGGCGAAGTCAGTCAGTCCGCCGGTCGGCTGCGGAAAGAGGAACTCCGGGAAGTACGAGCGCACCGCGTAGGAGAACGCCTCGATCTCCCGCTTCAGCGCCGGGGACAGCCTGCGCATCGCACGCACCCAGCCGTGCTGGACGGGGTGGTGCTTGGGCTCCACCAGCACATGGAGACTCAGTACGGCTTCCATCGTCGGCGAGTAGGCGAACCCCACCCGCTCCGC
>NZ_JBEOXI010001319.1:0-1008 GCF_040296465.1 Streptomyces sp. NPDC002130 | reverse complement strand
GGCACGATCACCGGCGAACACGGGGTCGGTCGACTCAAGCGCGACTGGCTGCCGTCACAGTTGGGTGACGACGTCATGACCCTCAATCGCAAGGTCAAGGATGCGCTCGACCCCCTGGGAATTCTCAATCCCGGAGCCGTCATTGCCGTGAAAGAAGGCTCTCTCGACTAGCTTTCACGTCGACGTCGAACGAGTTACGTCATCGAGGAACCGTCGGGCTGACCGAACGGACCAGCTCGGCCAGCTGACGGAATCCTTCTGCTCGGCCACTCGAAGAGCGGAACACGACGCCGATCGTACGACCTGGAGCCGGCGACGCGAAGCGCGCCGTCGACAAATCTCCGCGTCGAACCTCCACTGCAACAGCAGATTCCGGGACCAAAGTCACCCCGAGTCCCCCGGCCACACACTGCCGTGTCCTGCAAACGCGTCGCATAACTCGCGCGGGTGGAGCGCTGGCCGAGGAACAATCCGGCTACGACGACCGCGATGACGCCCGACGCGTGAACCTCTTCCGCAGCGAGGTAGGTGAAGAACGGCACCACCAATCCGATTCCGCTCTCCATCACCGGATCCTGGAGTTTGCCGCGAACCTTCGAGATGACGAAGCCCACCGCCAGGCCGATCACCGTTCCACCGACCGCTGCGACGAGGAAGGTCTCGAAGCCGCCGATCAGCGTCGCACCAGTACCCACGGCGGCAGCGAGAGCAACCTTGTACGCCGTCAGAGCGGTGGCGTCGTTGAGCAGGCTCTCGCCGCCCAGCAGGGTCATGATTCGGCGCGGCAGACCGAGCTTGCGTCCGATTGCGCTCGCGGACACCGCGTCCGGCGGCGCTACGATGGCACCGAGAACCAAAGCAGCCGCTATCGAGAACTCCGGCACGATCAGGTAGGCGACAAAGCCCACCGCAGCCGTCGTCGCCAGGGGAAGCCCCACCGCGAGAAATCCGATCGGACGCAGATTCGAGCGCAAAGCCAGGTATGAACTGTCCAGTGCTGCCGAGTAC
>NZ_JBEOXI010001318.1:0-1008 GCF_040296465.1 Streptomyces sp. NPDC002130 | reverse complement strand
TGCGTATTCACAGAGTTCGTTCAGACTCGTCGGGAAGAATCTGGCGAATGACTGTCGCAGCGAACAACCCTCGTCCGCGCAACCGAGTGCTCATCATCCTTCTCGTGGTGATCGCCGTACTCGTCGCGGCACTCGTCGGTGGAGAACTGTACGTACGCAACCAGGTGAAGACCTGCATGGCCGATCAGTTCCAGAGCGAACTGGGATCCCAGGTCGACGTCGGGTTGAGCTGGAAGCCCGTACTCCTGCAGGCAGTCGACAAGAAGGTGCCGTACATCAGCATCGACAGTGACGACTCTTCGTTCGGCCCCGCAACGGGAATGCAGGTTCACGCGAAGGTGAACGACATCAACTTGCAGCCCTCGGCGGGCAACAGCGGCACCATCGGCAGCTCCAGCGCCGACGTCACCTGGTCTACCGCAGGCATTCTCGCCACCTTGCAGGAACAGACCTTCGGCGGGCTCGTCTCCGGCGTCACCGCCGACTCGAGCGCCGGAACACTCGCTTTCGACGTCGGACCGGTCGGGCTCGCGAAGCTGACAGTCAAGCCCACCGTCACCAACGGCGTAGTCGACGTTCAGACCGTCGGCGCCGAAATTCTCGGATTGGGTCTGCCGACCGACCTGGTCGACGGCATCGTTCAGACACTCACCGACAGCCTGCAGACGTACCCGCTGGACATGAAGCCCACGAAGCTGACCGTCACCGACGACGCTATCCAGATCTCACTGGAGGGCGGCGCTTACGCCATGCCCGTCGCCGACGCGAACAACCAGAACACCTCGGCGGTGCCGGACAGCTGCGGCCTGCTGACCTAGTCGGTCAGACCGTCCAATACTGCTCGGGTTCCGGACAATCCGAGGCGGGTGGCGCCGGCCGCAATCATGTCGAGTGCGGCCTGCGTCGTACGTATTCCGCCACTGGCCTTGACTCCCACGCCCGGGCCGACGGGAAGAGCATGGTGCCGCCGCGCCGCCAGGGAACACCGACCCGGCTGCGGAACTGGGC
>NZ_JBEOXI010001317.1:0-1008 GCF_040296465.1 Streptomyces sp. NPDC002130 | reverse complement strand
CACCAAGCGCATGGTCGAGCTGTACCGCGAGCGGTACGCCCACTACGGGCACGGCACCCCCGAGCAGGCGATCGTCGGCCTGGGCCATCTGGATCCCGTGGCTCGTCGCGGCCGTCATGGTCGGCATCGTCGTGGCGCTCTCTCTCTCCTGATCCGGACCAGGACCGAACTCGTCGAGGCCGAGCACGTACGGGATCTGGCCACCGAGAAAACCGACGTGATGCGCGACGAGATGATTCGCACCGAGGAACGAACGCGGATCGCGCGCGACATGCACGACACGATCGCCGCCAGTCTGAGCCGGATTTCGTTGTTCGCCGGCGGGCTGCAGGTGAGCGCGGCAGACAATCCCGAGAAGGTCGTCAACACGGCTGCGATGATCAGAACGACCGCGCACGAGGCTTTGGACGAATTGAAGGGAATCGTCGGAGTGCTCAGAGGAAATGGTGATCGTCGCGAACACGGTGGGCATCAAGGGATCGACGCGATCGGAGATCTGGTCAACAGTGCCCGCGCCGCCGGCATTCACTGCCGTCTCGAATCCGAGTTGCTCCCGGGTGACGTCGGAATGTTGGCGGGGCATGTCTGCTATCGCGTCGTGCAGGAGTCACTGACCAATGTCCAGAAATACGCGAGCGACCAGATGCTCGTCATTTCGGTGACCGGGTCGCCGCACGACGGAATCCGCATCCTCGCACGCAACAAGCTCAGCGAGCTTGCACCTATGACGTCGATCGGTTCGCGATCAGGTCTACGCGGACTGGCCGAACAGGCGCGAGAGATCGGCGGCAAGGTCGAGGCCGGTGCGTTGGGGGACGATTTCCTCGTCAGTTGCTGGGTGCCCTGGTCGTCGTAGCCCGCCCACCCTCTCACTGTCGGGGGCTCTGGGTAATCTGAGCGCACTATGGACGCTGACTCGCGCATCACAGTTTTGATCGTCGACAACGACGCCACTCGACGCGTTCATCCAGCTGGGCTTCCGGTTCAAGAACGCGGACATGGAGCGCG
>NZ_JBEOXI010001316.1:0-1008 GCF_040296465.1 Streptomyces sp. NPDC002130 | reverse complement strand
ACCTCGGCAATGTCGAGCACGAGACCGTGCAAAGCGACGAATGGATCGAGGTCTGTTCTCTTGGCCCAACGATCAGTAATTCCAGTGAAGGTTTCGATAGCCGAGGTCAGAACCGCTCGCGCCAACTCTTCCTTGGACTGGAAATGGAAATACATGGCGCCTTTGGTGGCGCGGGAGCCCTCGAGGATCGTGTTCACCGACGCAGCTGCATAGCCGCGCTTGGCGAATTCGACTGCAGCCGCTTCGACCAGGGCGGCGCGGGTACGCCGCGCACGCTCTTGTTGACGTGCCATTGACGGTGTTGTGCCTCTCGCAGAGTTGGTACGCAGAATCGCCGTGATCGGCGCCTGTCATCCCCCGAAACTTCACAATATCCCCTCCAACACACCCTACGTAAGGACTAGAGCTATACCCGCCAAAAGTACTAGTCGCAATCCCCTGTTCGGGGGACAACAACCGACTTTATGCCCAAAAGACACCAAGTGGTATGGTTTTGGCCGCTCGGGTGCGCCGCAGGGGGTGCGCATCCGAGCTTTCTACTGTCGGAGGCTTCGGCAATCCGACCCGTGGACGGAATCAGTCCGCCTGCCGACGCACGGCAGTCCCAGAGTTTTAAACAACCAAAGCAATCATTTATTCCCGTTCTTTCGCGAAAATCGGACTGGAAACACTGAAACAACACAGTTAGACTGTCTAAATGGACGAACGTGGGGCTCGCAGTAAGGCACGAGACGACATCGACGTACTTTGGGACGATCTGGGCGCCTTCGTTCGGCGGCTGCGCACCAAACGCAACGACCACAAACTCACCCCGAGCCAAATCCAGGCCCTCGGCCACCTCGACCGACAAGGTCCGTTGACCGCAAAAGAGTTGGCCAAATTCGAGCGCGTCACACCGCAATCGATCGCCAAGACCGTGGCCGCACTCGAAGAGCAGGGGATGGTCACACGCAGTTCGGATCCGTCGGATGGGCGCGCGGTCCTGGTCACGATGACCGAACTCGGGAT
>NZ_JBEOXI010001315.1:0-1009 GCF_040296465.1 Streptomyces sp. NPDC002130 | reverse complement strand
CGGATCTCCGAGATCTGTTGGGCTGCCTCATACTCCCGTGGACCGACCAACTGGCGTCCTTGCCTCGTCCGAGCTGGCGTGCACGGCTCGTACAACAACTGAAGGCGGCGCCGTCGGGCATCGAACTCATTGCCATGCTGTCGGATCCGCTGGTCGACGAAGTGTTTCAGCGGGCGATGGGTCTCCTCTCGGATATTCCTGCGCCCGTGCTCGTCGGTCGATCTTGGATCATGGGACGAATGGTCACCGACGTCTGCGCCGAATACGAGGCACGCCTCGAGCAGGACACCATCGAGCCCAACTGGACCGGGTTGGCCTACTTCCTCATCGATGCTTGCGCGGGGATGCTCAGAGCGCCGGTGACCACCGTCGGCGACTTTCTCAGCTCTCGTTCGGCGGGCACGCTCTCTTAGTTCAGGGAATGGTCATCGGAGGTGAGCGCAGATCGCTTTATCCGCCGGGAGTTGGGGGCGGCCCGACGACCTCCAGGTCCAGTTCGGCACGAGCGCGCCCGAATCCTTCACCAGGGAAGGTCATGTCGCCTCCTTCGACGTGGACGTGAGCCTCGGTCGGGCGGTTCATGTATTCGAAGAACTTCTCGAACACACCGGTGGTCAGGAGTCCGAGCATCTGGGTGCTGTGGCCGGCGAACGAGAAACTGTGCACGGTGCCTGCAGGTGCGTGAAGGAAGTCGCCTTTGGTCAGAAGGATTTCCTTACCGTTCGCGTGCAACAGAATCCGGCCCTCGAGGCAGAAGAAGTTCTCGGTGTGCTGACGGTGGACATGCAACGGAATGTATGGACTCTTGCCGCCGCTGGTGTGCATCGCGAAGTACGTCGAATCCGTGTTTCGGGAGCGTGCGAGATAAGTGTTGAGTTGGTCCATGCTCGCCCATCGGTCACCTTCGCCGGCACGCAGGCCTGTCTTGATCTCCGGCGGCAGCTCCTTCGGCGTGGCGTCGGCGGAGAACCCGGCCTGCACCTTCGGCACGCCGTACACCAGGTGCGTC
>NZ_JBEOXI010001314.1:0-1009 GCF_040296465.1 Streptomyces sp. NPDC002130 | reverse complement strand
ATCGTGCTCAAACGAGATCGATTGATGGGCATCGGGCAGGCAATCACCATGCCACTGTTCTTTGCGTCCAATGCGCTCTACCCGGTCGAACTCATGCCGACGTGGGTTCAGTGGCTCAGCCGCATCAACCCGCTGAGCTACGAGGTGTCGGCACTGCGCGGTCTGCTGATCGGAATGCCGACCAACTACCTCGTCGACTTCGGCGTGCTGATCGGGGCGGCGCTGCTCGGAATCGTCACCGCCTCGGCACTATTGGGCCGGTTGACTCGCTGATAGTCACGCTGGATCAGTCACGAGTGAACGGTGGGGTGTAGGTGCTGCAATCCGGAGGTACAGCCGGGAGTCCTTCGGACGAGCGAAGTTTCTCCGCAATCGACGAGAGCAAATCCTGCGATTCAGGGGAGAGATCGACCGCTTTTATGGCCAGAGAACGCAATTCGCTGTCGTGGAACTCTTCGACAACCGAACGGTCTTCTTCCGGAATCAGTTCGGGATCCTGCCGAGGCGTCGGACCGAAGAAGTACTCTGCTGCTACGCCGAAGTAATCGGCCAATGCCAAAACGACTTGCTCCGACGGATTGGTGCGCACACCGCTCCGGAGCTGAGAGAGGTACGGTGTCGAAATCTTGCATCCGCGTTGTGAAAGGGCTTCCACAACTTGTGCGTTGGTGAGTCTCGGTGCTGTGGCCGGGTACAAGGCGTTCAAGCGGTCCTTGAATGAATCGGTCACAATTCCTCCCTCGAGCGTGACCCAGCGTCACAGCTACTTCGCAGTTTTCACATAGTAGACGACACGGTTATTCTGGACTCCGGTCGAAAGTCCTTTCACCTGCGGATATTTGGCGCCGAGAGATTCCAAAGACTTTGTAAAGTATGTGATTTTCGCCGCGTACTGACCGTTCGTTTTGCCAAGGTGTGCGGCGGTAGCGTATAAGCCAAACGGCGGTGGTTACGCCATTGTGCTGCAGGTTCTTTCAGCCGGTCCTATCCATTTCGAGTCGATGCATTC
>NZ_JBEOXI010001313.1:0-1009 GCF_040296465.1 Streptomyces sp. NPDC002130 | reverse complement strand
GTGGCAGGGCCGCCGGGCAGCCGCCGACTACTACGACACCACCCTCGACCAGCTCACCGACGACTCCCCGGACGACCAACTCACCGAGGCCTGGCCCACGTCGAGGGTGGTGACGGTCTTGGCGAGCATGGGCGGATTGCGGTAGGTGTTTCCCGTGACCAGTGCAGACAACTGGATGGTCTCGGTGGCCGTCGCCAGCGCGGAGAGCGCCGAGTAGGCCTCGAGCATCGGGGCGTCCGGCGCTCCGATTCCGGGGAGTTGGTAGAAGTGATCCATCACGAATGCAGTGTCGAAGCCTGCGGCTTCGGCTTCGCGGGCCTGCGCTATGACGGTGGGGAAGAGGTCCTTGACCGGACCGCCGTAGCTGAAGTTGGGCATCTGGTATCCGAGGCGAGTGCTCACCGTTTCGACGTTACTCGCGATCGGTTGACCTGGCACGATTTTACCAACTCTATGGATTCCGTTGTGCTGGGCAGACTTCCGGAATTCAGAGAAGTTCTTCGGCCGCTTCGCGTCGCTTGGCGCGCTGCTGGTGAAGTTTGACGATTGCGATTGCGACGCCACCGCCGATGATGGCGCCTACCAGCGCGCCGACCCAGGTTGACGATTCTTCGTACGAATCGAATTCGAGACGGGCCATGATTCCGACAGCGGCCACGAGGTACAGCGCCATGCTGATCACCACGCGAGGGCGGCCGTAGGTGGACAATACGTAGACATCGACGTCGCGGCGCTTCGCATAGATGATCGTGATCAACGAGCCGAACAACGCAACGATCAGCAGCGCGAGCGAGATCCACGCCCCTGTTCGGCCGGCGACCCAGGGCAGAATCGCCGAGCTGACGAATATTGCCCAGAAGACACTCTGGAGTCCCACCGCCGAGGCTTCGTTCCAGACGTCGCGCTGACGCTCGTCCTTGTAGAAGTCGTCGTCCAGATCGCCGACGAACCGCATTGCCTTCATCATGGTGCTCATGCCGTCTCCTCTGGAATTTCTGTGGTGAGTTCC
>NZ_JBEOXI010001312.1:0-1009 GCF_040296465.1 Streptomyces sp. NPDC002130 | reverse complement strand
CTTCAAGCAGACGCTGATCGACACCGGTGTGGGCCGGATGGTGCTGGACATCTCGAAGGACTGGGCCAGATCACGGCCAGGTCGCCGCGTTGATGGGCCGCTTCGGCTCTGGTGCTCGGCTCGTAACCGCAGGACGGGCAGATCCGCGACGTTCGCGCCGGCACAACGGGGACCGCAGCTACCGTGCTCACCGAATCGGTCGACGCACTCGCCGCCGGTGTGCGCTTGTTCAGGTGTCCGTAGACAGTAGTGCGGGGAACATTCAACATCGCCGCGATCTGCGCGACCGTCTTCTCCCCCGCGTCGTAAAGCTGCTGGGCGAGCACGATCTGATCGTCGGTGAGCTTCGGCGGACGACCACCCTTTCGACCACGCGCCCGCGCCGCGGCCAACCCGTCCCGGGTGTTCGCCACGATCAACTCACGTTGAAGTTCGGCGAGTACGGAGAGCATCCCGAACATCGCTCGCCCTTCCGCTGTTGCGGTGTCGATGCCCTGCTCGAGAACCTTCAATCCGATCCCCCGCTCGCGTAACTCAGCGCCGAGGGTGATCAGGTGCACCACCGAACGCCCCAACCGGTCCAGTCGGGTGATCACCAACGTGTCACCGCTACGTAGTCGAGTCAGCACCGCGTCGAGTTGCGGGCGTGAGGCTTTCGCACCGCCCGCGTGGTCGGTGTGGATGTTCGCGGCGTCGATCCCAGCCCGCGTCAGAGCGTCGATCTGGTGGGCGGGGTTCTGATCTGCGCTCGACACCCTGGCGTAACCGAACAACATCTGTCGAAAATATCCCACTTCATCGTTTTTCGACAGACTCCACCACCTGAAACCCATGAGGTGATGCAACAGTACGATGTTCCGTGTGCTCATTCCTTGCCAGGTCCGGGCGCACGGCTCGCCGGATCGGACACCTAACCCTGACCCGGCGGGCCACCAAGAATTCCCCCAGAACTGCACGTGGAGTGCCCATCTCAGCGCTGGGCGAGCGAAACGTCGAAGGTACGTCAGAT
>NZ_JBEOXI010001311.1:0-1011 GCF_040296465.1 Streptomyces sp. NPDC002130 | reverse complement strand
CCCTCATCGATCGTGGCGTGAAGGTCCGGAGCCTGTACCAGCACACCGCTCGTTACAACCCGGCGAGGCGGGCCATGATGCTTCGCATGGCCGTGTGGTCCGCGACGGGTCCGTACAAACTGGTGAATCCGCCGGCCGCACTGGCAACACTGAGGTCGGGAAATGCGGCCTTGACACGGTCCGACACTTCGCCGTCGATGAGGAATTGATACCGAGTGGGAGCATTCATCAGTGTCCGCTCCATTTCGTAGGGCCGTGAGGTTCGGACCCGCCCCGCGCCGAGTCTCGAAATCAGGTGTCGTCAAGTGCAATCGGCGTCGCTGCTCGATCCAGGACTCCGCATCCGTGAGATCCAGTCTTACTCGCGCATGCTCCTCGGGCTTCATCCCCTACGGGTGAATGTCGCCACGGTTCTGTTCATCCTTTTCGTGTGAGGCTGCGCAGGTCCCCCGCCCCTAGTGTCGACCGGGAGAGAGAAGAGGTCGGCATGGGATCTGTCATCGGGGATCTGTTACCCCTCGCGGTCGGCGTTGCGGTATCGCCGATCCCGATCATCGCGGCAATCTTGATGTTGTTGTCCAAGCGTGCCGGCAGCACGAGCGTCGGGTTCGCTCTGGGCTGGATACTCGGAATCGTTGTCGCCACTGTGATCTTCGTGCTCTTGTCCAGCAAGCTCGGCGACTCCGAAGGTGATCCGTCGGCGACGGTCTCGTGGATCAAGCTGGCGTTGGGAGTGTTACTTCTTGCGTTCGGAGCAAAGCAATGGCGCGGACGCGGAGGCGAACACGAAACCCCGAAGTGGATGCAAGCCATCGACGACATGACCGCTGCCAAAGGCCTCGGCTTGGGCTTCGCTCTGGCTGCGATCAATCCGAAGAATCTGATGATGTGTATCGCGGCCGGAATCTCGATCGGATCCGCCTCGCTTGGATCCGGAGAAGTTGTTGTCGCCATTCTGGTTTTCACGATCATCGCGGCCTCGACAGTGTGCGTGCCTGTGATCGGTTACCT
>NZ_JBEOXI010001310.1:0-1011 GCF_040296465.1 Streptomyces sp. NPDC002130 | reverse complement strand
GCTTGACCTTGCCGAGCTCGTCCATCAGACCGGTCTTGGTGTGCAGACGGCCGGCGGTGTCGATCAGGACCACGTCGACGCCGTCCGCGATGCCCCGTGAGACGGCGTCGAAGGCCTTCCTCGTCGCACAAACCGACGCCGGCCTCACACGTATCCGCAACGTGCGACTCGACGGAATCCGTATTCAGATCGTCGACGACCGCGATGCCACCCTGCGCGTACTGAGTCGCGGTGTCCGTCGGGCCACCCTTGCTGACAGTGAGCACTTTCAGCCCCCGCAGAGAAGCGGTGCGCGCAGCGGTGAGGCCCGCAACACCGCCTCCCACGACGACCAGGTCGGCATGAGCCTCCCAGGCGAAACGCCCGGCAGGACTGGTCACTCGCCGCCGCCCGGATTACCGATCTCGATCATGCGCTGCACCGATTTCTGTGCGCGCTTGGCCATCTCGAGATCGACGTGGACCTCGTCCTTGCCCTCGAGAAGGCAGCGAAGCAACGCGGCTGGCGTGATCATCTTCATGTACGGGCACGACGCGCGGTCGTTGACGGCCTGGAAATCGACGTCGGGCGCCGCCTTGCGCAACTGGTGCAGCATCCCGATCTCGGTCGCGACCAGAACCTGCTTGCTCTTGGTGACGCGGGCAGCGTCGAGCATTCCGCCGGTGGAGAGAATCTTGACCTTGTCCGCGGGGACCGCGCCTTCACCGGCTAGGTACAGAGCCGAAGTAGCGCAACCACATTCAGGGTGCACGAACAGCTCGGCGTCGGGATGCGACTTGGACTTGGCCGTCAGCTCGTCGCCGTTGATGCCGGCGTGCACGTGGCACTCACCAGCCCAGATCTGCATGTTGGTACGGCCGGTCACGCGCTTGACGTGCGCTCCCAGGAACTGGTCGGGCAGGAACAGAACCTCGCGGTCGGGATCGATCGAGTTGACCACGTCGACGGCATTGGACGACGTGCAGCAGATGTCGGTGAGACCCTTCACCTCCGCCGTGGTGTTCACGTACG
>NZ_JBEOXI010001309.1:0-1011 GCF_040296465.1 Streptomyces sp. NPDC002130 | reverse complement strand
CCTGCTGACCGGGGTGGCGTTCTGGGTCGCGCACGTGCACGCCCAGCTGTTCGGGCTCGATGAAGCTACCGGGGTCGAGCAACATGTCGATGCGCTGGCGCGGCGTGCTGTGCCCTGCTGCATCGCGCTTGGCAATGGCCCGAGCCGAGCCGGGTTCCTTTGCCTTCTCCAACTTTTCGCGGAGTTCAGCGAGCTTCTCCGCGGTGGTTGTCGTCACTTCTGAACTCCGGTTTCCGCTGCTTTGGTCTGAGCTGTCTCGATCTGGGCCAGCTTGGTGGTGAGGTCTGCCGCAACCTTCGCGATGTACGGCTCGTCGACGATCTGCAGGTGGTCCCCGCCGATGTAGACGACCTCGAGGTTCTTCACGTAGTCACCCCAGCCACCATCCGCCTTGCGGGTCTTGAATGCAGGCTCGAGCGTCATCAGCTCGTCGTGGTACTTGTCGGCCATGTAGAGCACGACGTCGCCGTCGTAGCTGCTGAACTCGGCCGTCTGGATGGCGCGATTGTCCAACCACGACGTCCGCTGATGCTCGATGATGCCGCCGGGAATCTTGGCGCCGCTCATCTTGATCATGTCCATCAAGATCTGGATCTGATCCTCGTCGGCTTCGGTGGAAGCCAGAACGTCAAGCGGCAGCGGCACATCCAGGTTGTAGGTGCGCTTGGCGAACTTGCCGTAGCGCTCCCAGCGCTTGCGTCGTTCCGCCTCGGTGTCCGGCACGACCTCGCCGGCCATGACGGTGTCGAGCAGCCCGACCACACGCACACTCGACACCGTTGAAATCGACGAACCCCGCGCAGACGAGATCCTTGTTCGCATCGTCGCTACCGGCCTGTGCCACACAGATTTGTTCACGAAGTCGGTGCTACCGGAAAGGCTCGGCCCCTGCGTGTTCGGGCACGAAGGAGCGGGGGTGGTCGAGGCCGTCGGCTCGTCGATCGACAAGGTCGTGCCCGGCGATCACGTGTTGTTGAGCTATCGCAGTTGCGGTGCGTGCAGGCAATGTCT
>NZ_JBEOXI010001308.1:0-1011 GCF_040296465.1 Streptomyces sp. NPDC002130 | reverse complement strand
GTCCGGGTAGTACATGTACTTCGCGAAGGTTTTCTCGTTGACCTTCGACGGATCGCCACCGGCAGCATGGAAGACGAATACCGGTACGGCCGTGGAGCCTTCGGGACGAGCACGCAGCGTACGAACGAGTCCGTCGATCTTGCCGTCGTCCTCGAGGTACTGGCGAACGACGTCCGCGAGTTCTTCGATGGTGGTGGAGTCGAGCACGTCGTCGAGCGTGATCTCGCCGCCCGCACGCTCGGAAAGCCGAGCTGCCAGCTTCTCGGCGACCTCGTCACCGACGATCGGCAGATCGTTGAAGATGCCCTTGGCCGACTTCCCGGTGACGACGGCCCACGTCGCAAACGTCAAGCGCTCGGCCGCATCTCGCGGCGGAACGTCGGAGCCGGCGTCGTCGGCAGTTCCGGCACGGGAGGGATCGGCAGGCGCGGCAGCAACCGGAGCAGTCGCCGGCAGTTCCACCGACACCTCGGCGGGAGCAGCGTCCTCGTCAGCAGCATCGGCCGCCAGCTTCTCCGCGGCCTGCTTGTCGGCCATCGCCTGAACCTCTTCGCGATTGTCGATCGCGTAGCGCAGGTACTTGTTGACCTCGTTCCGATATTTCGCTACCTACAACTTGGTGTGCGGGCCGGTCGTGGACGACGAGAATCACCTGATCGGGGCCGTGACGGTCGACGACGTGCTCGATCACCTCCTGCCGGAAGACTGGCGCGAGGATTACTCCGACGACGAGGAACTACTCCGATGAGCGAACGGGCGTCGAGCACGACCGCACGGCAACGACTGGAAACGCCTCGCGGAAGCCGCCGGTTCAATCTCGATTTCGACGTCGAAGCTGTCGGACGCGTCAGTGAACGCATCGCCCGCTTCCTCGGTACCGGGCGTTATCTCGCGATCCAGACGATCATCGTGATCGTCTCCCGCGCAAGCGTACGCAACGCACGGGCCCCCACCCAACGGCCCGCCCAGCGCTGCGCCCCGAATGCGCCACCGGTTCGGCCGAACCCCGAC
>NZ_JBEOXI010001307.1:0-1012 GCF_040296465.1 Streptomyces sp. NPDC002130 | reverse complement strand
GGCCACCGCACCAGCCGCCACAGCGGTGTGGTCAGCCGCCAGCGTCGTCGAGCAGCTTCGACCGGTCGACGACGGTTCCCAACGGCAGTGGCGCCGCTGCCGACGGATCGGAGGAAGGCTGCGGGAGGTTGCAGGCCACGGTGTCACTGACTTCGGCCTCGGCGCTCAGGATGCGAACCCACAACACACTGCCGATCAATGCGAGTACCGCGAACACGGCGATCACCGGCCACGCGCGCCGACGGCGGAACGGACGTCCCTGGTCATCGGTAGAGCTGCCTTCGGTGATCAGAGAAACCACGGTATCCCTCGACTTTCTTGACGAAACTTCTACTTCGCCATCGGGCCGAGCGGTGCCGGCATGACGTTCGGTGCCTACCTTAGAGGGCATGTGTGACGACACAGCCGAAGCGAGGCTCGACGCGTCGAACTGCTGTCGATCGCCCACCGCCAGTTGGCCGATTACCGGCCTGTTTCTACCCGGATTCGGCCCGAAAACATCGCCGAAAGGTCACAGCTTGCTCTTGCCTTGGTGACAATTCGCAGTCATTTTTCGGAAATTTCCGATTCGGTTACTACTTTCGTGCTCACGTCGGCTACTGTCTGGCGGCCCAGGTCGTTCAACTGGGCATCGGCAGGACGCCGAAATGACAACCAAATGAGGCGCAGATCACGTTCTTGGAAGGAACTTCCGGGCACTAATTCCAGTCCTGCAGCGTTATGCAGCGACAGGGAATGATCTGGATGCCACGGCGGTTTCCATGCGCATCAAGGATCTACCGGATTCTCGGCGCACACGGGACCGGGATACACGAAGAGGATGGGGTAGACGAGATGGCAACTGACTACGACGCACCGAGGCGTACAGAGTCCGACGAGGTTTCGGAGGACTCGCTCGAGGAGCTGAAGGCGCGACGCAACGAAGCGCAGTCAGCCGTCGTCGACATCGACGAGACGGACACCGCGGAGTCCTTCGAGCTGCCGGGTGCCGACCTTTCCGGCGAGGAACTCT
>NZ_JBEOXI010001306.1:0-1012 GCF_040296465.1 Streptomyces sp. NPDC002130 | reverse complement strand
CGGCAGAATCAAAGCGCCGGACGGCCGACGCCCTGCTCGAGATCTTCCCGTTCGTGGACGAACTCTTTGTTCCCACTCAAGACGAACTCGTTTTGGCAGAAGTTGGCGTCGGAGTGGATCCGCGTACTGTTCGGCCGGAGTTCGACGCTGTTCTTGCCCAGGTGCTCCATGCGGCCGAAATGGAAGAGCCCCCTGCACGTTTCTCCGGTTTCGTCGGCGGCCGCGGTGGACGCGCCGGATTGCATACCGGGGCACTGGGACTGCTTCTCGCCGAAATGCAGAGCGTCGCTCGGGAGCACCCTGAAGGGGTGTGGTGACCGTGGCTGCCACCACCGTCTCGTCCGCGCAGGAGATCGTCGCCTCGGTGATGGATCCGGAGATGCCACTGCTTACTCTGGCCGATCTCGGGGTCATCCGATCGGTCGACGTCGAAGCGAACTTCGTCTGTGTGACAATCACTCCCACCTATTCCGGGTGTCCAGCGATGGCGACGATGCGAGACGACATCGAGCACAAGCTGAACGATGCGGGGTACGGCAGCGTCCAGATCAAGACTCAACTGTCGCCGCCTTGGAGTTCGGATTGGATCAGCGAAGAAGGGCTCGCGAAACTTCGGACGGCTGGGTACTCGGTGCCGGGGGCAGCGCCGCGCCGCACCTCGGGGCCGATCGCATTGACCTTGACGGCCAAGCCCCGCGACATCCTCTGCCCCCAGTGCGGTTCGGCAAACACCAGACTGAGTTCGGAATTCGGTGCGACCCTGTGCAAAGCGCTGTATCGCTGCCTCGACTGCCTCGAGCCGTTCGATCACGTGAAGGAGATCTGAACAGATGAGTACCGCAACGACGAACCGGAACAAACCCTTTCACCCGTTGACGGTCGCCGGTGTCGAATCACTGTGCGACGACGCAGTTGCCGTCACCTTCGACGTGCCTGCCGATATCGCCGATCAATTCGACTTCGGCGCCGGGTCCACCGCCTACACCCTCACCGGCGGCGCCATCACCAAGAC
>NZ_JBEOXI010001305.1:0-1012 GCF_040296465.1 Streptomyces sp. NPDC002130 | reverse complement strand
CCGCCGACGACTACGACGCGGCCATCGCCCGCCTCCAGAAGGCCGTCGACAAGGGCTCAGCCAACTTCTGCACTCGCGCATCGTTTTCGAGGGAGGTACGAACCGTCAGGACGTTGGCGTACGGGTTGCCTTCGGCCTTCTCGAGCACCAGTGCGTCCTTGGCCGGATTGAGCCCGCCTTCGATTGCGTAGTTGCCGTTGATGATTGCGAGATCGACGTTTCCGTCATCGAGCGTGCGCGGAAGCTGCGGGGGATCGACCTGGGTGAACGTGAGCCCCTTGGGGTTGTCGATGATGTTCTTCTCGCTGATCTGGGTGATGTCGGTGCCGGGGGCACCCAACTGCTGATCGAGCTTGATCAATCCGGCCTGCTGCAACAGGTACAACCCACGGGCGAAGTTCGTCACGTTGTTGGACAAAGCGACCGTTGCGCCCTGGCGTAGGTCGGCCACGTTGGTGACCTTCTTGGAATATGCACCGAGGGGCTCGACGTGGACCTTCGCCACGGCGACCAGGTCGTCGACACCCTTTTCCTTCGACCACGATTCCTGGTACGGCACGTGCTGGAAGAAGTTGGCGTCGGTGTCTCCGGCTTCGAGCACCTCGTTGGCGTCGAGATCGCCGGTGATCTCGCTGACCTCGATCTTGGTGTCGCCGAGCAGGCCATTTTCTTCGACGAACTTCAGGATCTCGGCATGCGGAACAGAAGAAGCGACGATGCGAAGGGGTGCGTTCTCGTCGGAGGAGTTGTCGCTCGAGCACGCTGCGACGGTTCCGACTGCGACGGCGGCCACTGCGAAGGCAGCGAGGAATCTTCTGGTGCGCGAGCGTGACATGTGAATCTCCAAGACATAGCCGAACGCCACGCCGAGATGGCGTGACAGTTCGTGAACGCTAGCCCGGTAATCCTCCTGTGAGGAGATACAGAATCACCGCGATTTTTTCGTCTACCTATTGTCCGAGGAGGATGACCGGAACGTCCTCCGCGAAATCGACCACCAATTCGCGACGCG
>NZ_JBEOXI010001304.1:0-1014 GCF_040296465.1 Streptomyces sp. NPDC002130 | reverse complement strand
CGGGTCTGGCCGATGCGGAGCTTGTGTATGACACTACGCGATGATGCAGAAGTGAGCAAACCTGAAATCGATCCCGCAACGCTGGATCTCACAACCGATCCATACGCCCAGCACATCACCACTCGACTCCTGGACTTCTTTGGCGATACCTCTCCATGGCAGCGGAGACTCTGGGATACCGGGACCGTCACCGCACTGTGCGAGCTGGACGAGGCATCGAGCTGGCGGGCCAAAAGCGTGCTGTCATCAGGTGCAGTGAATTGGCTGGCGTCCGACATCATTCGCCTAGCCGGCAAAGACATTGGAGTAGGCAATCGCGAGCTGCGGTCACAATTGACCAGCACCCTCAAATCTGGCGTTCCCCATGGGAGCCGGAACCATAGAACTCTCAGGCAAATAACTGACATGGTGCGGGTGGGCTATGTGGGCCGATGGGGCGCTGCCGTGGGCGGCCCATCTCGACCGTCGCCGGAACGACTCTCCCGAGCTCTCGCATCCCACCTCCTAGATTGTGGCTACAGCATGCGTTTCCTACACCGATGGGTCACAGGCAATGTGTACGCCAACAACTCCCTCGGCGAACTGCTCGACTCCGCTGGGTCACTTTCCGAACACGAAGTTCGGGAATTCGAGGTGATGGTTCCTTTCATCTCCCTACCGGGAATGCAACTTGCCGAAGCCCTACCCGAGTGGCGCAACGCAGGCGCATTGAATGAATGGGCCCATAAGAGAGCGGCCAAGCTGACCAACACTCCTATGTGCGGGGGATTTTTGTACAAGATCGAGGCCAGGGATCATTTTGGGGCCGGTGACGCCACCAACGAAACTATCGACAGGATCATCGCTCGCAGCAGCTACACCCGAAAGACTGGTCGCGGCGCCAAGATCCCCGAACCTTTTGGGAACGTGTGGGTCTGGGACGGCAGCGAATGCCATGAGGTCGCATTGCAGCCGCCCGGGCGCGGCGCATTCGTCCTCTCTCTACAGACCGAGAAACAGGTTTACAACGTCTCT
>NZ_JBEOXI010001303.1:0-1015 GCF_040296465.1 Streptomyces sp. NPDC002130 | reverse complement strand
GGCATGTGCGCGGACTGGGGGCCGTACGGGGTGCAGGTCAACGGGCTGGGCCCGGGCTACATCGAGACCGAGCTGACCCGACCGCTGGTGGAGGCCCTGAGGGAGTTCCGCCGCGAGTTCGCGATTCCGGAGGGCGTTCTCTACTTCGACGGAAACTCGCTCGGCGCGCGTCCCGTTGCTGCACAGGAATGCGCCGCGAGAGTGATCGGCGACGAGTGGGGCAACGGCTTGGTTCGCAGTTGGAACGAGGCTGGATGGTTCGACCTCCCGGTCCGCCTCGGTGACAAACTTGCCCCGTTGCTGGGAGCAGGTGAAGGCGAAGTGGTAGTGACGGATTCGACGTCGATCAACCTGTTCAAGGCATTGGCCTCCGCACTGTCCATCGCGGCTGCACAGGACCCCAGCCGAAAGGTGATCGTCTCCGAGCGAGACAATTTCCCGACTGACCTCTACATTGCGGAGGGCATCATCTCGCTGCTCGATCAGGGATACGAACTACGCCTGATCGACCAACCGGGTGACCTCGCCGAGGCGGTAGGGCCGGACACCGCCGTGGTGATGTTGTCGCACGTCAACTACCGCACCGGAAACCTGTATGCGATGGCGGAAGTCACTGCAGCAGTGCAGGAATGTGGCGCGCTCATGATCTGGGACCTCGCACACTCTGCTGGCGCCGTGACAGTCGACCTGGGCGGCGCCGACGCCGACTTCGCGGTCGGGTGTACGTACAAGTACCTCAATGGTGGTCCGGGTTCACCTGCATTCATCTGGGTCAACCGTCGCCATCAGAACACCGGAATCCAGCCGCTGTCCGGGTGGTGGGGGCACGCGCGACCGTTCGCGATGGAGTCGGCCTACGAACCGGGCGCAGGAATACGACGGTTTCTGAGTGGTACTCAACCCATCACGTCGTTGTCACTCGTCGAGTGTGGTCTCGTCGTCGCGCTCAAAGCTGACATGGCCGACATCCGCAGCAAGTCGCTCGCGCTGGCCGATCTCTTCATCGATCTCGTCG
>NZ_JBEOXI010001302.1:0-1015 GCF_040296465.1 Streptomyces sp. NPDC002130 | reverse complement strand
CTCACCTTCGTCACCAGCGATCCCGAGTTCAACGACGATGTGCAGCTCAACATCCTGGCCAACCCGAACGACGCCCAGGTGCTCGGCGGTATCGCCGCCGGCGTGGTGTTCAAACAGATTTGGAAGCGCGTCGACGACAACGACGCGGCCGCACCGAACCCGAAAGATCTCCACCGTAGTGTCCGAGAAGTATTGATTGCCGCAGTCATTCAAGGGGCATTCTTCGGCCTGGTCAAGGCAGCAGTGGACCGAGCCGGTGCCACCGGTTATCGTGCCTTGACTCACGAAGATCCGGTGTAGACGTTCTCGGTCACCGAGGTTGCCGAAATAAGTGGGTTGACTCTCGGCATCGAAAGATGCGCGGTCGGCGACGATGCCGCGGCTCGGCCTGGTCGATGGAACCAGTCGTGAGGACCGGCTCGCGTGAAGATACGACGCGCCGCACGGCCGGGGGACGCGGACGAACCGACCATCTTGGTGCAGGTGGGCAGACCAACGTTATTACCCGGGCAATAACCGATGTGCACCCTTCTCCGACGCCTTCGGCGTGGAGTACAGGACTGACGAGTCGCTGCGACAACGACAACGACGTCAACCCTCAGGCGTGATCCGGGCACCGCAACTCAGACGGTACGGTCCATCCGCTCGCTGTGAGCCACCGGCGCACCGGGTCCGGAAAACCATCACCACTGTGGGCGGCCTGGGCGAGATCGCCGGCGAGGATTCGGCCCGTCGCCGCACACCGCGCACGCGACATCGAAGGCCGGCGGCGGTTCGCACTGGTCGCAATGAGATCGGGCGATGACCGAACCAAGAAGGTCCGCGCGTTGGTGGGCGTCTTCGGCTCTGGTGCTCGGCTCGTAGCCGCAGAGGCAGATCCGCGGCGACAGCATCGCCACAACAGGGACCGCAGCCCACCATGTTCACCGGTACAGCCGACGAACTCGCAGCCCGGGTGCGTGTGTTGAGGTGCCCGTACACGGTGGTACGGGGAACGTTCAGGCCGTGGTGAACG
>NZ_JBEOXI010001301.1:0-1016 GCF_040296465.1 Streptomyces sp. NPDC002130 | reverse complement strand
CCGAGCGCGTGCGAACCAGGCGCTGGCCCGCCACAAGCTGGGCGAGCAGACCCCCAAGATCGAGATCTGACGCGTCCACTCCACCCGAGAAGGCCCGGTCCTCACCCAACGGCGAGGACCGGGCCTTGTCCGTTCAGAACCGTCGATTGGTGAACGGCGCACCGACACCGATACTGGGACCGTGACTATCGCGGATACACCTTGCGTGTGGTTGACCACCCTCCGAAATGACGGCTCGCCGCACACGACTCCGGTGTGGTTCTTACTGCGTCGGAACACATTCTGGATACCGAGCGCAGAGCAGAATCGGAAGGTTCGGAACCTGCGGGACGATCCTCGGGTCTCGTTGGCCGTCGACGGATCCGCCGGCGATCCGTGGGTCGCACAGGGACTCGGGACAATTCATCACGACGTCGGCGAGTTCGGCGATCTCCTGAGACTTTTCGGCGAGAAGTACGCCGGCTGGGATGCCGCGGACGAGACTCCCGACGGCCCGCGGGTTCTCCTCTCGGTCCCGGTGACGCGGTGGCTCCTTCGACCAGACTGACAGACAGTGCCGGTTCGGCCCGAAATGTCGTGAATGACATACTTGTAGTTCATCTCTCGCAGAAATGGACTCTCACACATGGCACGCACGGCACATCACAGGCGCGGCATCACCGGCGTCACCATCGGCATTGCTGCCGTGATCGTGCTGGGAGGTTGCGCGAACTCCAACGCCGACGCGCCCGAAACATCTTCTCTCGGTTCAGGAATCGGATCCGGTGTCACGACGACGGCGGTGGCCGAAGCCTCGACGCCGTCTTCCGCTGCAGCTGAACTACTGGCGCAGATCCCGATCAAGGGACGCGCACCCAAGACCGGATACGACCGCGCGCTGTTCGGCACCGCTTGGACGGACGACGTCACCGTCGAGTTCGGTCGCCGATGTGGCCGACGCCGATGTTCTCGTGCCGGTCCTTGTGCGCGCCCACGACGTCCTTGGAGTCGTTGGCGTGGATCAGCTTCAGCCGGCC
>NZ_JBEOXI010001300.1:0-1016 GCF_040296465.1 Streptomyces sp. NPDC002130 | reverse complement strand
GCCGCACCTGCGGAAAGTTCCCCTCCGTCCACTCCTCCGGAACCCGCTCCGTCCCCTGGAACGTGGGCCGTGTGTGGTGCCGCTCGTTCCCGGATATCTGTCGTATCTGGCCGGCATTTCCGGAGCTGATTCTCCAGCGGTGACCCGTGGCGACGAGACCTCGGAACCTGCAGGCAGATGGCGGGTTACCGGCGCGGCAACGATGTTCGTTGCCGGATTCACCGTGGTGTTCGTTCTCGCCACCGCGTCGGTGTTCGGGGTGATCGGAACCCTGCGCATCAACGAAGACCTGCTCCAACGGGTGGGTGGTGTGATCACCATCGTGATGGGGTTGACCTTCATCGGCTTGATTCCTGCCTTGCAGAAAGACACACGGTTCGCCCCGCGGCGTATCTCCTCCCTTGCCGGCGCGCCCTTGTTGGGGGGCGTGTTCGCGTTGGGTTGGACACCATGTCTCGGCCCCACCCTCGCCGGAGTTATTTCGGTGGCGGCCGGAACTGAAGGCACGACAGCAGCGCGGGGCGTGATACTGATTGTCGCCTACTGTCTGGGATTGGGACTGCCGTTCATCGTGCTTGCGTTCGGGTCGGCGAAAGCTCTCCGCGGCGTCGGGTGGCTCAAACGCCATTCACGGACGATTCAGATCGTCGGCGGAATAATGCTCGTCGCTGTCGGGCTCGCACTGGTCACCGGCGTGTGGGGCATGTTCGTCGGCTGGTTACGCAACGAATTCGTCAGTTCGGTCGTGCTGCCGATATGACAGATAACGCCACCGCGGGAGGTCGCATCCGCCGCCTACCGAGACTGATTATCCGAGAAAGCGTTCGACTACTGCGCCACAATTGGCGCCGGTTGACGTCGATGAGCACCGCGCTCGTGCTCCTGTTCCTCTTGGCACTCGCAGCACTTCCCGGTGCTATGTTGCCTCAGCGGAGGGACGCTTCGGTGCAGTTCGAGCGGCAGGCGTTGCTGCGGTTCCTGCGGCGGACCTACATGGCCGCCGCGGAACCCGTCAC
>NZ_JBEOXI010001299.1:0-1017 GCF_040296465.1 Streptomyces sp. NPDC002130 | reverse complement strand
CGAAATTCTGAGGCTCTTCGGCCGTTTCATCGGTGCCGGCTATGTCTGCTATCTGATATTGCTTGCCCCTGCGATTGCAGAAGCCACCACGATGTCTGCGTCGTGGTGGACTCCACTGGCGGTGGTCGCGACTTTCGGCAGTGGGCTGGCGCTGGGAGCATCGACGTTCCACGCCGACACCCGATGGGTGAAACGAACTGCGAGCGCAAATGCGGTTCTCTACGTCGTGGTCATCCTCCTGTGGTGGCCGGCGTGGAATGGTGACCACGTCACAGATTTCACCTTGTGGATTTCCAATTTCCCCGGCGTCGCCAGCCTTGCGGCAGCTGCGGCTTGGCGACCGGCCGCTGCCGTCGTGCACCTTTTCCTGGCGGCAACGCTCGCACAGTTGACCAATCACATAATCCGGACGAGTCCTACGACGCACCTGCTTGTTCCCGACCTCGCCTTCGCCTGGACATTTTGCGCGGTTTTCGTCGCAGCAGCCGTCATGGCCTTGCGCACCGGCCGAGTACTGGACGCGACCATCGCCACCACTCATGCCGCTGCCGCCGGTGCCGCCGCGGCCGAGGCCAAGTCCGTCGAACGCGAGAGATTCGACGCACTGATCCATGACACCGTGATGTCCACTCTGCTCGCTGCTTCGAGAAACGATGCCGATCCCTCGGTCATCGCTCAGGCGCGACGGACTGTCGAAAGGCTTGACGAACTCCGCTCCGGAACCGATCACGAGACGATTCTCGACTTCGACGGAATCCTCGCTCAGTTGCGTTCAGCTGCTTCGGAAGTAGATGAAAGCGTCGCGTTCGAGACTGCCATCTCGAGCGGGTCCGATCCGAGCGGATACGCACCCGACTCGATTCGTGCGATAGCCGGTGCGATGGCCGAGGCGCTGCGCAACAGCGTCAAACACGCCGGAAGCAGTGCACGGCGTTCGCCCGACGGCAGCCGCTACCACGACAGCTACTTCGACACCTACCCCGGCGTGTGGCGGCACGGCGACTGGATCACCCTCAC
>NZ_JBEOXI010001298.1:0-1018 GCF_040296465.1 Streptomyces sp. NPDC002130 | reverse complement strand
CGCTCTGGCGCTTCGCTGTGCATCAGCCGGCGCGAGTCTTGTTCTCGCAGCGCGCACGCAATCGCGGCTCGACGACGTCGCGAAGGAAATAGTCGATGCCGGTGGGCGCGCCGTCACCGTTGCCACCGACATCACCGACCAGGCTTCCGCCGAGAATCTGGTGGCCGAGTCCATTGCCGCCTACGGCAAAGTCGACACTCTGATCAACAATGCCTTCTCGATTCCGTCGATGAAGCCATTGGCTCGCACCGATTACCAGCACATCCGCGACAGCATCGAACTGACCGTACTGGGTGCGCTGCGCCTGACTCAGCTGTTCACGCCGGCACTTGCCGAGTCGGACGGCTCCGTGGTGAACATCAATTCGATGGTGTTGCGGCATTCGCAAGAGCGTTACGGCAGCTACAAGATGGCGAAGTCGGCCCTGCTCGCCATGTCGCAGTCCCTGGCCACCGAACTCGGCCCGCAGGGAATTCGTGTCAATTCGATTGCACCCGGCTATATCTGGGGCGACACCCTCAAGGGTTACTTCGCGCACCAGGCGGAGAAGTTCGGCATGACCGTCGAGCAGATCTACGAGCACACCGCGTCGAACACCGACCTCAAGCGCCTGCCGACGACGGATGAAGTATCCGATACGGCGATCTTCCTGGCGTCCCCCATGGCCAGCGCGATCACCGGCCAATGCATCGACGTCAACTGCGGCGAATTCCATCACTAGGAGCACCATGACTGAACGCACTCACGTCGGCACCGTCGAGGATCTCCATGCCTCGGCGACAAGGATGACCGGCCTGACGGACTTCGGCGTCGACGACTACACCGAAGCTCTGTCAGTCCTGCTCGAGTCGTACGACCGCGACGAGGATCTGACACCCTTCGGCAGCAAGATCTCTCGGGTATTCCTACGCGGCGCCCTGGTGGCACGTCTGCTCAGCGAATCCGCATGGAAGGAACATCCAGAGCCGGCGAGGTTCGAGCGCTTGGAGAGCGAGTGGACGGAGACGAGGCCGTCGTA
>NZ_JBEOXI010001297.1:0-1018 GCF_040296465.1 Streptomyces sp. NPDC002130 | reverse complement strand
GCCCCAAGAAGGTTTATCCCACCAGGGAAGACGCGATGGGCCGGTTCCGCTTCGTTCCGCCGCAGGATTCGGGTCTGGCTGCGGTGCGTGACCATGTGGCAGCTACGTCGATGGAGGAAGTCGAGGGCGGTTGGTCGTGGAAGTTCGATCCGAATTTCTTTCTCCGAGTAGGCGCCGAAGATGTTCTCGACAGTGAACCACGTTGCCGCGTAGCCTATTTCCGAGCTGAGAACGGCATCGTGTCCGATCGACTCATGGAGCACATGCGCGGATTGTTCGGACCGGAGGCCATCGTGGCGGAGATACCGGAAGCCGGCCATCACGTCATGATCGATCAGCCGTTGCAACTCGTGACCGGGGTGCGAACTGTGTTGAGTGCGTGGTCCGTCGCAAGTCAAGTGCCGGTAGAACAAGCGGCAGGTAACGTCGAGGGAAGGGTGGAAGCATGAGCACGGAATTGACGCTCGAACCGAAAGTCGAAGCTGCACTGAAGTTGTGGCACACCATGATCGACACCGGCGATCTGTCGGCGCTACCGACCATCGTCGCGCCCGACGCGCAGTTCCGATCGCCCACGGGATTCAAGCCGTACCAGTCCGCGGACGCCGTTGTGCTCATTCTCAATACGGTGATCCAGGTGTTCGAGAACTTCGAGTACCACCGACAGTTCGCCGGAGCCAACGGGCGGCAGGTCGTGCTCGAATTCAGCGCGAACATCGGAGACAAGAGCCTCAAGGGGATCGACATGGTCGAATTCGACGAGGACGGCAAGATCGTCGATTTCGAGGTCATGGTGCGTCCGGCCAGCGGGCTCGCCGCATTGGCTGCCGAGATGGGCCGCAGGCTCGGGCAGACGCTACCGAACTACAAGGCCTGACCTGATTCCGGCGCGGGCCGGGTCTGCCTGCTCAACTCGTGCTGAATCCGCCGTTGGACCCGCACACGGGGCATGTCCCCGGCGGTGACTCGTCCTTCGGCATGCTCGCCGCCCACCTCCTGGCCGCGGTGTTGTGCGGCC
>NZ_JBEOXI010001296.1:0-1018 GCF_040296465.1 Streptomyces sp. NPDC002130 | reverse complement strand
CCGACGGCTTCAAGGGCTTCGGCGGTCTCGGGGAGGATTCCGAGCTCTCGGAACGTAGTCAGGGTGCTGCCTCTTCTGTGTGGGCGGCGCGAGGCTCCGGCAACCACTTCCACGCTGGTTGTTTCGGGTGTCGTCGACAACGTCTTCACGGTCACCGGAAAGCTGGCCAAGGGTGAGAGCGCGACGGTGACGTACACCGTCAAGGTCAATCCTGAGATCGGAACGTTGTCGGGTCCCGGATTCACTCCGGGAGTCCTGAACAACTACCTGGTGGTTGGTGGCGAGAACCCGCCGGTGGACTGTGTTCCGGGCGATGCTCTCTGCACCGAACACCCGGTGGACCCGCCGGAGACCACCACCACGGTGCCTCCGGTCACGACGGAGCCCTGTGTTCCTCCGACGACGACCACGCGGATGGTTCCGTCCACAACGGCTGCGACCACGACGGCTAGCGCGATCACTGCCGGAGACGCCGATGTGACCGGTACGGAGGAATCCACCACTACGGAGGAGACCACCACAGAGGAGACCACGACAGAAGAAGTTGTCGCGGAAGAGATAGTGGATCCGTGTGGCGTGACGACAACTACGCCGCCGACGACCACGACGCCGGTCACGACAGTTCCGCCGACCACGACGGTTCCGAACACGACGGTGCCGGTTACACCGACGATCATCATTCCCCCGATCGTCGTTGTGCCTCCGATCGTCGTACCGCCGACGGTTCCGGGTCAGCCGGTTCCGAGCACGGTTCCGGGACAGCCGAAGCCGCCGACAGCAAACCCGGGTCAGCCGGGTCAGCCGAAGCCGTCTGCTCCTCAGGGCGGGACGATCAACTCGGGTGGTGGCGCTGGTGAGAGTGGCGTGAACACCGGGTTGCTCGCAGCAGGTGGATTGGTTCTGCTGCTGGCGCTGGGAACAGGTGGGCCGGTGGCCAGCCATTTGGCGAGCACGACCTTCTGCTGGTTGCCGCCGGACAGCGTGTTGACGGTGTCGGCGATCCGGGCGTACTTGACCT
>NZ_JBEOXI010001295.1:0-1018 GCF_040296465.1 Streptomyces sp. NPDC002130 | reverse complement strand
CACGTGGGCCACCTCGTGCTCGGCGTGCGGCAGGCGCTCGCGGTGCTCGGCGCCGAGGCCGCCGGCGCGCCGGGCCGGGCCGGGGTGGCCGCGGCTGTCGCGGTGGAACTGGTGCACACCTTCTCCCTGCTGCACGACGACATCATGGACGGCGACGCGGACCGGCGCCGCCGCCCGACCGTGTGGAGGGCCTACGGCACGGGGCCCGCGGTGCTGGCGGGCGACGCCCTGTTCGCCCTGGCCGTCGAGACGCTGGCCACGCAGCCCGGTGGTGCCGCGGGCGTGCGGACGCTGTCCGTGGCGCTGGGCGACCTGGTGCGCGGACAGGCGGACGACCTGCTGTTCGCCGACCGCCCGTGGACCGGTCCGGAGCGGGTACGACCCGGCGAATACCGCGCGATGGCGGAGCACAAGACGGGCGCGCTGCTGGGCTGTGCGGCGGCGCTCGGTGCCGTGCTCGGCGGTGCCCGTCCCGAGACGGCCGCCGCGCTCGACCGCGCGGGCCGGCACCTGGGAGTCGCGTTCCAGATCGTCGACGACGTGCTGGGCATCTGGGGTGACCCCGGCGTCACCGGCAAACCGGCCCACGGTGATCTGCGCGAGCGGAAGAAGACGTTCCCGGTGCTGGTGGCGCTCGGCTCCCCGATGGGCGGCCGGATCGCCGCACTCCTCGAGCCGGGTGCGGCGACCGACACGGCGGCCGCGCTGATCGAGGAGGCGGGCGGCCGTGCCGCGGCCCTGGCGGAGGCCCGCCGGCACCTCACCGCCGTCGAGACCTCACTCGCCGGAGCTCCGTTGGCAGCGGTGGCCGTCGGGGGCCTGCGGTCGCTGCTGGAGTACCTGGTGCGGCGCGAGGTCTGAACCGCCGGGCTCGGGTGCGTCCGTGACACAGGGCATGCGCACCGCTTTGACCTCGGCACCCTCCGCGCGTCAGGGTTCGATACAGCGCGTTCCGCGACCCCGCGCCGGAAGGACACCGCCATGATCGGCATGCCGGAGATCGAAACCGCGGCCGGGC
>NZ_JBEOXI010001294.1:0-1019 GCF_040296465.1 Streptomyces sp. NPDC002130 | reverse complement strand
CTGAACCTGATCGCCGAGAGCAATCCCGGAGTTGTTCGGATCGCTGATGTAGATGCCCGAATTGCCGCTCTGGAGACCAAAGCCCTTGTCGTAGAAGCTGGATTCGAATACTCCGGACGGCGTAGTCGCGGTTCCCACGACGGTGACCGTCGTTCCGATGGCCTGCGCACGGGCTGCCGCGATGGAGTCCGCGGACACCTCACCGGCGACTGCTGCCGGCTCCGCCGTTGCTGCAGTGCCGACAAACATGGTGGCTGCGGCCGCAACGGCCAGTGCCGTCACACCCCGCCGCAGGACCGGACCGGCAAGAACGCTGTCTCGAAACATGTTTGAGGACTCCCCTGTGATTTCGTGGCCGCGCAGGCCCTCCTGATGGAGTGCCGCCTTCGCCCACCCTGAGGCACAGGTTATTACAGGTCGGACGCCGCAGCGGTGATGACATTCCGTCACCACCGCTGCGTCTGGGCCTTCGAGTTTCAGGAACCGGAGCTTCCGGACGAACCGCTCGAGCCGCTGGAACCGCTGGATCCTGTTCCGCCACCGAGATCGTCGAGAGGATCGCTACCGGTGAGGCCGCCCGGGTACAGGTAGGCGTCGGCGATCGTGCTGAGCGAGGTTCCCGACGTGGCCGGCACCTTTGCGCGCCAGTTGACGATCGGATTCAGCACTCCGAAGGGCCCGCAGCCACTGGCGGCGGGAAGCGCGAAGCCGGTGGCCTCGTTCCCGACCGGGCTCACCTTGAGCGCAGTCGACGGAAGCACCGTGTAGGTCGGCACCACCGACGGGTCAGGCGCGAGACGGAGATTCACCGGCGCCGCTGCGGAACCCAGGTAGCAGTTGTCACCGAGGAACGCGTTGTTGATCTTCATCCGCACCGGGATGCTCAGATCCATGTCGGTGATGATGCCGTTGAGCGTCGGCGCAGCCGTTGCCTCCACCTCGGCCGTTACTGCGGCCAGGCCGAAGAGATTGCCGAACGGAAGCCGACCATCTCCATGTCGTCGACGCGCCCCAGATGC
>NZ_JBEOXI010001293.1:0-1019 GCF_040296465.1 Streptomyces sp. NPDC002130 | reverse complement strand
CCTGGATGTTGTCGTCCTCGAGGCGCCTGTTTCGATCAGGCCGGACTTCGAATCAGATGATTTCGCTGCCGGATACATCAACTTCTACGTATGCAACGGAGCGGTCATCGCCCCTGAATTCGGTGACCCCGAGGCCGACCAGGCCGCCAAAGGCGAGTTGGAGCGCCTCTTCCCCGACCGTCGTGTCGTGCAGATCAACATCGACGCAATCGCCGCGGGTGGTGGCGGCATTCACTGCACCACCCAACAGGAACCCGCGGACTAGAAACCTGTCCCGACCACCCTCGTAGAATTCGGACTCGTGTCGAACCGTCAAACGCAAATCTTGGAAGCAGCAGTCCGCGTCATCGCTCAGCACGGCGTACGCGGACTGAGAGTGGAGACGCTCGCTGCCGAGGCCGGCGTGTCGACGGCACTCATCTACTACCACTTCCAGAACCGTGCAGGTGTGCTGCGCCGGGCCCTCGATCACATCAACGATCGCGCCGCTCTGTACACCGAAAGCGCCTTCACGGAGACAGACCCGCGTGCGCAGCTCGAGCAGATGCTCCTGCTGGAGTTTCAGAATTCCCCGAAGATTCGGGAGAACAGCATCGCCTGGGGCGAACTCCGAGCAAGCGCTGTCTTCGCCGACGAGCTGCGCGAGCCGCTGCGCACCACGACTCAACGATGGGCAGACGACGTCGAATCCTTGATCCGACAAGCGCAGGAATCCGGGCTCGCTGACCCGAAGGCAAGCCCGGCCGACGCCGCCGAACGACTCACTGCACTGGTCGAGGGTTTGAGTGAACGCTGGCTGAGCGGCTCGATGTCCATCGAACGAGCCAGAGGACTACTCGTCGGCGCGATCAGCGTGGAGATCGATCCGAAGTAACCCTGAACCGTTAGTCGGTGCCCTTCGATTCCGGCGACAGGGCCGGGAACCATATATCGGTCAGAACCTCGGCCGCTTGAACCCGCGTCACGTCGATCGTCCCCTGCACGGCCCAGCGTGTGAAGAATCGCTCCAGCTGACTCAC
>NZ_JBEOXI010001292.1:0-1020 GCF_040296465.1 Streptomyces sp. NPDC002130 | reverse complement strand
GGTATCTCGGGTACCTTCTCGCCTGAATGGGCCGCATGGGCAAACGGCGTAGCAGTTCGTGAACTCGATTTCCACGACACGTTCCTGGCCGCCGAGTACTCGCACCCCGGTGACAACATCCCGCCGATCCTTGCCGTCGCTCAGCACGCCGGGCGTGACGGTCAAGACCTGATTCGCGGTCTGGCGACTGGCTACGAGATCCAGATCGACCTGGTTCGGGCTATCTGCCTGCACGAGCACAAGATCGATCACGTCGCACACCTCGGCCCTTCGGCCGCGGCAGGTATCGGAACCTTGCTCGGCCTGGAGACCGAGACGATCTACCAGGCAATCGGCCAGGCGCTGCACCTCACGACGGCTACACGGCAGTCCCGCAAGGGCGAGATCTCCAGCTGGAAGGCCTACGCGCCGGCGCTGGCCGGCAAGGTTGCCGTCGAGGCAGTCGACCGTGCGATGCGCGGTGAAGGTGCACCTTCACCGATCTGGGAAGGCGAAGACGGCGTGATCGCCTGGCTGCTCGGTGGCCCGGACAAGGAGTACCACGTTCCGCTTCCGGGTTCTGGTGAGGCGAAGCGCGCCATCCTCGACTCGTACACGAAGGAACACTCCGCGGAGTACCAGAGCCAGGCGCCGATCGACCTCGCTCGCCGGATGCGTTCTCGCGTCGGCGATCTCGACCAGATCGCCTCGATCGTCTTGCATACCAGTCACCACACCCACGTCGTCATCGGCACCGGTTCCGGCGATCCGCAGAAGTTCGACCCCACCGCATCACGCGAAACTCTCGATCACTCGGTGATGTACATCTTTGCCGTTGCGCTGCAGGACGGTACGTGGCACCACGAGCATTCCTACGCGCCCGAGCGTGCACAGCGCCCCGACACGATCGAACTGTGGAACAAGATCTCCACACGCGAAGATCCCGAATGGACACGCCGTTACCACTCGACGGATCCGGACGAGAAGGCTTTCGGTGCTCGCGCCGAGATCACCTTGAAGAGCGGCGAGGTCATCGTCGAC
>NZ_JBEOXI010001291.1:0-1022 GCF_040296465.1 Streptomyces sp. NPDC002130 | reverse complement strand
GGATCAGATCGGCCAGCGATTGACCGCCCGCCTCGATCATTACATGCCCGCCTCGCTTCTCGACTCCCAGATCTCGACGCTCGAGGCGGTCGACCCGGACGAACAGGCCATCGTCGTCGACGTGGGTGGAAGTCCCGCCAAGATCGCGGAGGAGATCCTGCGACGGGTGGAGACGTTCGAATACTGAGCAAGCCAGGTGTGTGGGCACCCGCGGTTCGGGTTACGGTGCAAGGGTGACTGCTGCGCAGACAGACTGAACCGTGACCGACTTCGACTTCCACAGCGTCTGGACGCTCCCTGCCTCTGCCGACCGTGTCTACGACGTTCTCGCGAACGCCGAGAGGTATTCGCAGTGGTGGCCTCAGATACGCCGAGTCCGGACGATCGACGAGCATTCAGGCTCCATGTCCATCCGCAGCGCTGTCCCTCTGACGCTGCTGGTCTTCGGGCGGCGCGAGGTCGAAGATTCAGTTGCCCGCTATCTGAAAGTGCGTCTCTCCGGGGCAATGACCGGGTGGAGTAGCTGGGCGGTGCAACCTGCTGGATCTGGTTGCATAGCCGACTTTCGGCAACAAGTGGCGGTGTCCGGAGCGCTCGGTCTGGCCTCGAAGATCGCGAAGCCGGTGTTCGAGTGGAATCATGAAGCGATGATGCGTGGCGGGCACCGCGGACTGTCCGCGTATCTCTCCCGGCCGTGATCGCGACCAGAACTTGCACACGCTCGAGCAATTGATCCATACCCGTCGTGTCATTTTGACGCAGCGTCAGTTATCGTTCACATCAGCAGCCGACAAGTATGTGTAACTCACATGCACAAAACGGCTTGACCTGGGAGGACGCTATGCGGACGCGAGATTCGACGGTATGGCATTGGAACGTGAGCCCGCGAGCACGGGTTATCTTCTGCCTGACCAGGACGTTCGTGAAGCCCATGTTCACCCTCTGGCCGACCACCGAACGCGGTATCCGCCAACTCGAGCGACTCGACGCGATGGCGGACAAACTGCCGAAGCCGAAGAACC
>NZ_JBEOXI010001290.1:0-1022 GCF_040296465.1 Streptomyces sp. NPDC002130 | reverse complement strand
CTCCAGGTCCCGAACCTGATCTACACCGACGGCCCGGCATTAGTCTGAGTACGGTCCGGTGCTGTCACTCTGCGCGTATCAGGGGAGAACAACGAGATGAGACCACTTCGATACTCGATCAACGTCACCCTCGACGGCTGCTGCCATCACGAGGCGGGGCTTCCACCCGACGAGGAGTCGATGCGCTACTGGACCGCTCAGATGGAACGAGCCGATGCTTTGCTGTTCGGCCGGGTGACCTACGAGATGATGGAGTCGGCGTGGCGGCGGCCCGCAACGGGGGCGTGGCCTGACTGGATGGACGAGTGGGAGATCCCGTTCGCCGAGGCAATGGACCGGGCTAAGAAGTACGTCGTGTCGAGCACGCTGAGCGGGGTCGATTGGAATGCCGAACTCGTGCAAGGCGACTTGGGGTCAGCGATTCAACGGCTCAAGGAGCAGCCCGGCGAAGGTCTGTGGGTTGGCGGCGTGACACTCCCCCTGGCATTGGTAGACCTGGGGCTGATCGACGAGTACGAGTTCGTTGTGCAACCGGTCCTTGCCGGACACGGACCGACGTTGCTCGCCGGTCTGCACGAGCGCATCCAGCTTGAGCTCGTCGACCGCCACGAGTTCCAGTCGGGTGCAGTCGCCGTGCGATATCGGCCCACTCAAATACCGACTTGATGTGACCGACTAATGCGAACATTCTGCTCCCACCACCGGAATCAAGTGGTGAGGCATCGCGGGCCTCCTACAAAAAGTGTGGATGGATTGACTTGTTCCACTGGAAATTCGGGTCTGGACTCGATCGCTGGGTGTTGATTCACGTCGGTTGGCTGACACTGGTCCGCCCGTTTTCGATGTGCCCGACGAGTACGCGCCTGAATTCAGGATCTTCGTCGACTGTCACGGTGGCCTGATACCAACCGTCCACCGACATCACCGTCCACCGACCGCGTGCCCCGGCAGCGAGTTTTCGTCGGTCCCCGTCCACATTGACCGACAGTGCACGACTTCCGGAATTTGTCGCGGACAGCATG
>NZ_JBEOXI010001289.1:0-1024 GCF_040296465.1 Streptomyces sp. NPDC002130 | reverse complement strand
GCCAAGCATCGGTAGCGGGGGTTTGACCTGCGAAAAGCGACCAAGGCCGCCCGTCAGTGACCGGGCGGCCTTGGTCGTGTGGTGTGAAAGTCAGGTGTCGACGTCCCACAGGCGCCTCTCGGCGGGTGGTCGCTCGCAGCGACAAAAGGGGTGGGGGCCGGGGCTTGTTCGGACGCCGACAGGGTGTTCAACGGCGGTCTCCCCGGATTTGTTCCCGGGGATCGCCAAGTAGTTTCCGACAGGGTGTGCAGCGAATTCCAGCAGGGCCGACGAGTTCAGGCAGGGCCGAGAAGGGCGAGTTCCTTTTTCAGTCCCACACACAGATCCGATCCCGCCGGCCCACTCAGAGCTGATCGCAATCGGTTGTAATACGTCCGCGGCGACAGACCGAAAGTGACGAAGATGTCCTCGGCGGTGGCACCGTTCCACGGTCGCCACAGGATTGCGAAGTCGATGAGGTCGTCCGCGTACGATCCACGATTTCGCGAGCGTTTGGCGCGTCGAACCTGGCATTCGTGGGTGGTAGGGACGCCCGCTCCTCCGCAGGGCTGAGGTGGCATCTTCGTCAGTCGGTTCACGAGAGTCTCCTGAACTGGTCGAGCACTCACATGACCAGCACGCCGCCGTCCACAGGCAGTGCGACGCCGGTGATGTAACGCGCTTCGTCGGAGGCGAGGAATTTGCCAATTCGACTTCGGCACACACCGTTCCGGACGCCGGGTTCACTCGAGGACGGATGAGCCACCCACCCGGAAGCGGCTCGCACATACACAATCCGAGCGTCGGGAGCCAATGCTCGCCGCTGCTCATCACTTTCGGCAGTGCGATTCGGTAGATCGGCGCCATCGAGTCCACCGCCGCGACCCAGCCGTTACGGTCCACGACCACGGTCGGCTGGCTCGCACGAGCCAGTGTCGACGCCGAGATCATTCGGAGCTGATCCAATCCGATTCGATGTTTCTCCCGCAGTGCGGATTCCGCCAGCCTGGCCACGCTGTCCACCAGAGTGGATGCGGTTCGGCCA
>NZ_JBEOXI010001288.1:0-1025 GCF_040296465.1 Streptomyces sp. NPDC002130 | reverse complement strand
ACGCGTACTTCACGTCGGCGTCCGACAACCGCATCGTCCGCATGATCTACGACGGACAGAAGACGATCACCGAATCCTGCGCGAGCACAACGACGCCGTCGAACTGAGCGGCGACCTACTTGCCGCCCTGCTCAACGGCACCGAGGACAGCGCCGTCGTCAGCGTCGGCGAAGACGGTGGTGCACGGGTGAATCCGGGCGGAATGGATCCCCGTGAACAGTTCCGAGTACTGGTCGACCGACAGCGACTGCGCGACGCCGCCGCAGCCCAACCGGGGCGGCAACTGGTGATCCGAGTAAGCGGTGCGGCGCTACCGCTGGCGATACGCACCGGCGACTGTGTCGGGTACTACTCGTACTTGATGCCACTACAGCCCGTAGGAGAGAAGGCATTCACGTAATCTATGGATGCTCTACCACCCCGTACTGTCAGTGCGACCAGCAGAAGACCTACCGAGTAGTTAGAGGAGCCTGTGGCACGCCGACCCACACCCCCCGGAACCCCGCAACCCACCGGGATCGGACATATCGTCGATCTGGTTCGCCATGCGATTCCGCCACTTCATCCCGCCGGCCTGCCGTTCGTGCTGGCCCCGCTGGGAGTTGCAGCTCTGGGCCGCAACCGTAAGTGGGTGCGCCGAGCCGGTCTGACCACCGCCGCCGCATGCGCCACGTTCTTCCGTCACCCGCACCGGGTGCCGCCGAACCGCATCGGCGTCGTCGTCGCACCCGCCGACGGTGAAGTGGCGCTGGTCGACAACGCCGTTCCGCCGGCCGAGCTCAATCTCGGAAGCGAGCCGCGCCCGCGCGTCAGCATCTTCCTGTCGGTTCTCGACGTGCATGTCCAGCGCAGCCCTGTCGGTGGAACGGTCAAAGAGGTCGTTCACCAGGCAGGCAAGTTCCTCTCCGCAGATCTCGCCGACGCCAGCGAGGTCAACGAGCGCAACAGCATGCTCATCGAAACCGCCGACGGTCACGACGTGACAGTTGTCCAGATCGCGGGACTGCTCGCGCGCCGCATCGTCT
>NZ_JBEOXI010001287.1:0-1025 GCF_040296465.1 Streptomyces sp. NPDC002130 | reverse complement strand
TGGCGCGTAAGGATGCGGACGGCTACCTCTTCATCGTCGATCGCGCGAAGGACATGATCATCACGGGCGGCGAGAACGTCTACTCCAAGGAGGTCGAGGACGTGATCTCCGGCCACCCGGACGTCGTCGACGTCGCCGTTGTCGGAAAACCCAACGAAGAATGGGGCGAGACCGTCGTCGCACACGTCGTCTGGCGTGAACCGGATGTCATCAGCGCCGACGACATCAAGGATTACCTCTCGGACAAGTTGGCGCGCTACAAGATTCCGCGTGAAGTGGTGTTCGCGACCATCCTTCCGCGCACGCCGACCGGCAAGATCCAGAAGCACCTCATCCGCGCCGCGAGCTGAAAGGCCTGTCATGACTGATATTTCCGAGAAGACTGTCTCCGAGAACACCGTCACCCACCCGGCGCCGCATCGCACCCATGCAGTGCTCAACCAGTCGGTACCGCGCACGGACGTCAACGAGTTCCTGCTCGATACGGTCCTGGCCGAAGGCGTCGCGCGTCACGACGCCGATTGGGCCACCAGTGAACTCACCGATATCGGTGAACTGGTCGGCAGTGCCGGGTTCCAGCACGACGCCGAGCTGGCCAACACGGTGATCCCCGAATTGAAGACCTTCGATCGCTGGGGAAACCGCATCGACGAGGTCGAATACCATCCGTCGTATCACCGGATCATCTCTGCCGCCGTTGCGCACGGTGCTCACACCTCTGCCTGGGCTGACCCGAAGCCGGGTGCCAACGTGGCTCGGGCCGCGGCATTCATGCTTTTCTCCCAGGTCGAACCGGGTCACGCATGCCCGATCTCCATGACGCACGCCGTGATCCCCTCGCTCGAGCTGCAGCCGGATGTAGCCGCCCTCTGGAACCCGCGCGCCCTTTCTCGGAGCTACACCCCCGAGTTGGACGCTCCCGGAAAGGCATGTGGACCTGCAACGGGCAGGCCCACCAGAAATGGAGCCGCGTGTGACCCGCGCTTCCGATAGGGGAGTCACACGATGACGAGGGGCAGATCCCT
>NZ_JBEOXI010001286.1:0-1026 GCF_040296465.1 Streptomyces sp. NPDC002130 | reverse complement strand
CTCGATTCGATAACTTCCACTGTCAGAGTAACGAACAAAACGGTTCGCGTCCGCGAGCGGGCGTAGTCAGCGGGACAAACCGGTCCGCCCGACTTGTCCGGAAAGTAATGTTTTCGTGCATCGTTTGACGGGTTCGTGACCGGGGTATCGCAACAAGGATCTTGCTCGCGTTTGTTCAGGCAGCCCCGACGAATCCCATCCTCGACGAAGAGTTGGAACCTACGTCCGGGGCCTATACTGGATGGGATGGTGCTTGTGCATGTCGAAGACAGCAGTTCGCAGTAGCGCAGTGGGAGCAGTGGCCCTGTTGGCCGTTGTCCTGGGGGGTGGGACGGCGTCGGCAGGCGTCGACAACACCAGTTCGATCACCGACGTCAAAGGAAATCGGATAGAGGTCTACCAGGCTGACACCGCTATCCACGTCTTTCCGCCTCTCGACAGCTCACCGCTGAGCGTCGAGTTCTTCCACGACGGGGTTGCCGGCGTGAAGATCGACGGGCCGGACGCAGCAAGTTTCACCGGCACGAAGCTGACGATCGGTTATCAGATCGGCTATCCGATCGCGTTGACCGGCGCGACGGTCGTTCTCAACAGCCCCGGTCTCGACTGGGCTGTCGAGAGTGGAACCAACCTCGGTATCGGTCTGGTTCCGGACTTCGAACTGGGCCTGGACATTTCGAACGGGTTCGCCATCGGCGGCGACATCATTCCTTCACAGGAACTGGACGTCGATCTGGCGCCGGGCGGTATCACCGACGTCGCGCTGCTCGAAGATCAGGAATTCGACGGTCCCGAAGCGGCCGTTCGGACCATTGCGCGAACGGGTGCGTGCCCGCGCTGATGAGGTCGACGCCGAGCGGATTCGCGGCGCGACGCAGCAGATCCAGTGACCTGTCGAGATCACTCATCGCCTCGCCGACCGTCGAATGAAGCGACGGGTTGCGGTGCCGCAACCGCCGGTAGACCTCGAGCGGGGTCAGCTCGGTGTCCACGTCGATGCGGTGCCCGATCTGGATCTGGTAGATG
>NZ_JBEOXI010001285.1:0-1029 GCF_040296465.1 Streptomyces sp. NPDC002130 | reverse complement strand
GGCGCTGTCGCCGTAGCGCACCTCGACCTTGGCGCCGACCGCCTTCTCCAGCTTGTCCAGGATCGGCTTGACCAGCTTCTCGTCGCCGTGATGCCGAATCATTCTGTAGCACGGGGCATTCGAGAGTAGAGCAGCGGTATTTCTCAGAGTCAATCCGTGATTGTCGGACCACAGGGCTGATTGCTCGGCCAGTGACTGTATCGCCTGGGCTGCAGGCATCGGTGCGATGCGTGTCGTCCCCTCGTCCCATCCATCGAGGATCAGCACCAGGTCGATTCCGCGAACCGCCGAGTCAGCGTCTGGCGGTATCGACAGAGTTGACGGGTCCAGCGCCCACACCGGCGGGGCATACGGGAGATACAGCGAATCGTGTGCCTTGACCTCGGGGAGAACATCGAACGTACCGGCTTTGAGGTGAACTCGACGCGGTAAGCCCACCGATTCGGTGCCACGAATGAAGACGCCTTCGTCAGCGCGCAATTGTGCGCCCCGTAAAGCGAGGGCGAGAGCCAAGGTGGTCTTGCCGGCGCCGGAGTGTCCGGCGATTGCCACTCGCACACCGTCGCAGTCGACCAGAGCAGCGTGCAGGCGAGTCCACTTTTCGCCATGGGCGGCTTTCATGACATCCCGGTGCACGCTGCGGTACACGTTCTCTGCGAGGTGGAGGGCGTCGAGACCGGTCAGCGTGTCACTGCTGCCGTCGATGGTCGATTCGATGGAGGCGTCCCAGAGCCCGAACGTCGATCGGTTTCGCTCGATCCTGACCCCGACGTCGTATCCCGCAGGCCAGGGGCTCGCAATTCGATGCTCGACGACACCGAGTTCAGGGATGGCGGGGCCGCGCACAATCGCATCAACCCACAGGTAGTGCGCCCGGAATTGCGGTACGTGGTTGCCTGTCACTGGATTCTCACACCAGCAGACGCGAGGCGCTCAGCTGTCCATAGGTCTCGTTCACTACCGACTCCGCATCATGGACGGGGATCTCGAGTACCTCAACGACCGCCTGGACGATGTCACTGACGGTCC
>NZ_JBEOXI010001284.1:0-1030 GCF_040296465.1 Streptomyces sp. NPDC002130 | reverse complement strand
GACGAGACCACCGCTGTAGTGAACAAGACCGGAGTCAAGCTGGTCGGCTACTACAACAACAAGGGAGCCTTCAACGTCGTCGACTACTACGTCACCGATGCCGACGGCGATGCGGCACTCGCCGGAAGCCTGCCCCCGGTAGACCTTGCTCTCGGCGACACTGCAAGCAGCACCAGCGGTAGCAGCAGCTCCAACCTGCCGGCTGTACTGATCGGCGTCGGAGTCGTAGGCGCTGCCGCCGCAGCAGCTACGACGGTGGTTGTTCGTCGCAAGCGTCATGACGGTACGGGCAACACGTCTGCGTAGCGCCGGCCTCTCGGCGGTAGCGATCCTCGCACTCCTCGTTTCCGGATGTTCGGGCGAGAACGCGGGATCGCTACCCGATCGCTCGCCGGTGCAGTCGCACATCGCGGCTGCACCGGCTTCGGCGACCGTCGATCCGGCAGAACCTGAGCGGATCGAGTTGAGGTCTGCGTCCGGGGTCACGTACCTGAGCAGTCCGTTGCACTCGGAGAAACTGATGCGCGGCGGCGAGAGTGGGCAGCAGCTGAATCCGGTCGACGAGCTGCCGGTGTGGTGGGGTGAGAGCGGAATGCCGGGAACGTCGACCACACAGACCGTTGTTGTCGTCGGCCACAACTTCACCACTCGCGAAGCACCGTTCCGGGCGCTCCGGGTGGTGGAGCCAGGAGATCACGTCCTGCTGAGCACACCGAACGGGGTGCTCGAGTACGACGTCGAAACCGTCGGGCCGCTGCACAAAGGTTCGCTGCTGGGCACTCACGAGTTGCGTGAATCGGTTCCCGGGCGGTTGATCCTCGCCAATTGTGATGTGGTCGAAGGAGAGTCGACCGACGATAATTACGTTGTCATCGCCCAGCTGGCAGCGCACTGAATCCGTGGGAGTGCAAGAATGGGTTCATGGATTCCCTCGGCCGCACCCGAGAGAAGGAAGAAGGTGGGCGGAACATGGCCGCCACCCACAGGATCGCCGCGGGTTCCGTGATCGCCGCGGTCTGCGCCGCATCGC
>NZ_JBEOXI010001283.1:0-1030 GCF_040296465.1 Streptomyces sp. NPDC002130 | reverse complement strand
GTGTTCGTGCTCGGCGATGCCACGTTCGTCGCGCCGCTCCTGCTCTTCCAGATCGTCGTCTACTCCCCCATCGCCTTGACGATCCTCGATCTGACGGCCCTTCGCGGCGCTGACGCCGAGAAACTCTCGCTGATCGACACCGTCACTGCCCCGTTCAAGAATCCGATCGTGCTCGCGGGCGCTGCGGGGTTGATCGTCGCGTTGATCGGTTGGGTACCGCCCCGGCCGCTGATGCAGCCTTTCGAATTGATCGGCGCGACGTCCGTACCCGATGCACTGTTGGCATTCGGGCTCTCGTTGTACGGCGTACGGGTACTCGAGAAGGGCTCGAGTCCTCGACGCGACGTCGCGCTGGCGTCGACGCTCAAGATCGTCGTCCAACCTGTGCTGGCCTATCTGATGGCGCATTTCCTCCTCGGCATCGACGGCCATCAGCTGTTCGCCATCGTGGTCGTCTCGACGTTGCCGACGGCTCAGAACGTTTTCATCTATGCAAGCCGCTATCGGCGCGGAATCCCGGAAGCGCTGCGCCGCAGACTTTCTCACGGCAACGTGTATTCACCGGAACGCGTCGATGCGGCATTGGGTAACTACTTCAGGCGCGGAAACCTCACGGCGCTACGCGAACTGGCTCTGCTGTGGGTGGCCGATCAGGTGGACGCCGCACTGGCGAAATACCGCGCCGAGAACAAGATCACCGACACCTGGGAGGCGCGCGAGCGCGTCGTCGTTGCCGTGACCGGGGGACCGGAGTCGGAAACCCTGGTACGACGCGCATCTCGAATCGCGTCGAAGTCGAGCGCCGAGCTGATGGTGGTCCACGTCGTGCGCGGTGACGGACTCACCGGGGTCTCGGCCCCCGAGATGGGCAAGGTGCGTGCGTTGGCCGTCGGGGTCGGCGCGACGCTGCACACCGTTGTCGGCGACGACGTACCGTCGCCGCTTCTCGAGTTCGCCCGGGAGGAGAACGCCACACAGTTGGTGTTGGGAACGTCGCGGCGTTCTCGCCTGGCCCGAATCCTCGACGAGG
>NZ_JBEOXI010001282.1:0-1030 GCF_040296465.1 Streptomyces sp. NPDC002130 | reverse complement strand
GACCACGGGCGGCGTCCGCTGCCCTGGCCAGGTCGACACGCTCCCGAGCGAGAGTGAGCCGGTATCCGGCCGCCGTGACTTCGAGGGCCCCGTCCGGGAGTGCAGATCGCAGGCGCGAGACCTGAGTGTGGAGGGCGTTCATCGGTGAGCGCGGCGGCTCCAGCCCCCAGACGTCGTCGATCAGGCTCTGCGCGGTACGTGGCTCACCGGGATTGCGAGCCAGCGCCACCAGGAGAGTTCGAGCTCGCGGCCCCGGGAGGGGCACCAGACGATCGCCCACTTTGGTCGAAACGGGTCCGAGCAAGGCAATGTCTGCCAGGTCTGCGCCCGACTGCGCGTACCTGGCGCGCTCACTCACGTCTCGAGTCATGTGCTGATCCACCGCGTTCGATCGTATTGCACAGTGCAAAGATCGTCGTATGGCAACAGCTGCTCAATGGATCGAAGGCGCGAGGCCGCGCACACTCCCGAACGCGATTGCGCCCGTGCTGGTCGGCACCGGAGCCGCGGCGTCCCTGGACCTCGCAGTGTGGTGGAAGGCGCTCCTGGCACTGATCGTCTCCTTGGCCTTGATCGTCGGGGTGAATTTCGCGAACGACTACTCCGACGGAATCCGCGGAACGGACGACGACCGCGTCGGGCCACTGCGCTTGGTCGGATCGAAGTTGGTCAGTCCCGGAGCGGTGAAGGCCGCCGCGATCAGCTGCTTCGCCGTTGCCGCGGTAGCCGGTTTCGTTCTGGCTGCGACCACGGCCTGGTGGCTGGTCGCGGTCGGAGTGTTCTGCATCATCGGTGCGTGGTTCTACACCGGCGGCACGAAGCCGTACGGATACAGCGGGTTCGGCGAGATCGCCGTGTTCATCTTCTTCGGGTTGATTGCGGTGCTGGGAACTCAGTTCGTGCAGGCCGAGCGGGTGGACCTGGCCGGACTGGCCGGAGCGATCGCCATCGGTTCGTTCTCGAGCGCAGTGCTTGTCGCCAACAATCTTCGGGACATCCCGACCGACACCGAGTCCGGAAAGATCACTCT
>NZ_JBEOXI010001281.1:0-1031 GCF_040296465.1 Streptomyces sp. NPDC002130 | reverse complement strand
GTGTGGCACTGATGGACCGCATGCTGGCCGAGCGCCCGAGCCTGTGGCTCGAAGACATCGGCGAAGTTGTATGAGCAGCGCCGTCGAACCTGCCACGGTCGCAGGCGATTCGGAGAGCGCAGGCCACCCGATCGATCCAGACTATCCCGTTACTCCGGTTCCGCTTCATGCACGAAAGCCGTTCTTCTCGCTCGCGGTGGTGTTGTTGGGGTTCACCATCTTCACACCGACGATGTTGGCCGGAGCAGCGCTCGGTACCGCGTTCTCGTTCTGGAAACTGATGGTGGTGATCGCCGCCGGATCCGCCATCTTGGGGGTGTACGTCGCCATGATGGGGTTCGTCGGAGCCCGAACCGGACTCACAACAGTTGTGATGGCGCGCTACAGTTTCGGCACTCGCGGGTCCAAGCTCGCTTCGATCCTGCTGGGCGGTACCCAGATCGGCTGGTACGGAGTGATCATCGGCACGATCGGCGATCTCACCGCGCAGGCGTTGGGCTGGGATTCTTATCTCGCGCGAGCGTCGGTGATGATCGCGGCGAGCGTCTTGATGTGCATCACTGCCTGCTACGGTTACCGCGGAATGTATTGGGTCTCGCTCGTCTCGACGCCTTTGATCCTGGCGTTGGCCTGCTGGGTCGTGTTCCGGTCCCTCGAGGAAGTCGGTGGATTCTCCGGCCTGGTCTCGGTTCAACCGCAGACGACCATGACGATCGCGCTCGCAATCACCACTGTCGTCGGCACGTTCGTATCGGCGGGAACGCAAGCGCCCAACTGGACCAGGTTTGCCCGTTCCGGATCACAAGCGGTGTGGGCCTGCGTTATCGGGTTCCTGCTCGGAAACGGATTGATGATCCTGTTCGGTGCCATCGGAGCCATCACGTTCCACGAGGGTGACTTCGTGCTGATTCTCTACAACCTCGGGCTTGTCGGCTGGGGCCTGGTCTTGCTGTTCGGGAATCTCTGGAAGAGCAACGCCGACACCGCTTACGCCTTCGGTGTGGCCGGGGCCGAACTGTTCAGAAAGCCCC
>NZ_JBEOXI010001280.1:0-1031 GCF_040296465.1 Streptomyces sp. NPDC002130 | reverse complement strand
ACGTCCACGACATCGGCGGACCGAAACTCTTCTCCGCCGAATAGCCGTCAGCAGAATATTGGTACCAACAGTTGACTGTGTGTACCGAATAACGTGACATCATCGAAGGCGGGTTCGGTCCAAGCCGCATCACCGGACCGGCCCGCCTTCCACGAACACAACGAAGGGACGACCGTGGACCAGCCCACAACAGCTCTCGACACACCCGAAGCGGTCCTCGCCAACCTTGCACAGCTTCGCCAACGTCAAGAGGAAGACCGAAAAGCCCGAATCTCCAGCATTCGCCACGCACGCGCGATCGGACTATCAAACCAAGCGATCGGTGCCGCACTCGGAATCACCGAAGCGGCCGTTCGGATGATGATCAAACGAGTCGGCGACCCCGCAAGCCAGGAGGAACGTTGTGGCGCGTGAGTACGCCCGCACACGAATCGACATCGCCGACGACCGAGACTTCGAAAGCCTCTCCGTTGACGCGCAATTCGTCTACCTTCGGATCCTCATCCCGGACCCCAGTCTCCGATACAGCGGCGTCGTCGACTGGCGACCGAATCGTCTCACGCGAAAAGCGAAGGATCTGACACTGGACCGGCTGATTTCCGCGGCGGCCGAACTCGAAGAGCGACGCTACGTGCTGTTTGATCCGGAAACCGAAGAGGCTCTCTTGCGTTCCTTCATCCGGTCCGACGAGTTGATGCGTAACCCGAAGATGGCAGCGTCTGTCGTCAAGGCATACCGCGAGATCGCATCTAGAACCCTTCAAGCGGCCGTCATCTCGGAGCTCAAACGAGACCGCATCGAGCACCCCACTTACTCGTCATGGGAGCACAAGGACACGCGTGAATCGTTGACGAAACTGCTGTCGTATCCGGACCTGGCATCGGTTGGTTACACCAATGCGATTGCGGTCCCGATTACCAATCCTGATCAGGTCCCGATTACCAATCGGATTACCAATGGGAATACCAATGGGATTGGTAATCCGGGTACCAGCCCCGATTACCAATCGGATTACCAATCGAATTCGGTCC
>NZ_JBEOXI010001279.1:0-1033 GCF_040296465.1 Streptomyces sp. NPDC002130 | reverse complement strand
GCCCGCTGTCCGATCGATTGGGTCGACGCCCGATCATGCTCCCCGCTCCGATCATCGCGATCGCCGGTTCGACGCTGCTCGCTTTCTGGGCGGACTCCGCCGCTGCTCTCATCCTGGGAAGAATCCTCTGTGGCATCGCCTTGGGGATCGGTATGGCCGTCGGCGGCTCCTGGGTCAAGGAGTTGTCCACGCAACCTTGGGATCCGACAGCGTCGGAAGGCGCAGGTGCTCGGCGAGCAGCGATGAGTCTGACCGCCGGCTTCGCCTTGGGAGCGGGTGCTGCGGGAATCTTGGCGCAGTGGGCGCCCATGCCGAGTGCGTTGGCGTACGTGCTGCACATCGTGATCACCGTGGTTGCGGGCGTGGCGCTGTGGCGTGCGCCCGAAACCCGGCCGGCGCAGGAGAAATCCGAGCGACGCAGGTTGATCGACGACCTCAAGATCCCCTCGGCAGGTCATCGCAGATTCCTCTACGTCATTGTTCCCTTGGCCCCGTGGGTGTTCGGTGCTGCCAGTGTCGCGTATGCAGTGATTCCATCGCTGATGACCGGGCACAGTGGCGATGCGCCCGTGGCCTTTTCGGCTCTGCTGTGCATGGTCGCGCTGACGTGCGGGTTCGCGATTCAGTCATTGGGGCGCAAGATCGATACCGACCGCAGCGCGCGGGGCGCTCTGGTGGCGCTGGTGTTTCTGGTGGTCGGTATGGCGGCTGCCGCTCTGGTCGCGTCGACGCTGACCGTGGCGGTTGCGATCGTCGCTGCAGCGATTCTCGGCTGTGGGTACGGCATGGCATTGGTGTCCGGATTGCTGGAGATCCAGCGAATTGCGGGGCCGGATGATCTGGCAGGGCTGACGGCGGTGTTCTACTCGATCACCTACATCGGGTTCGCGGTGCCGGCACTGCTGGCGATGCTGTCGGAAAGCATTCCGGCGCTGAGCTATACGGTGACGCTCCTGTTCGGATCAGCCGCCGCCGCTGCCTGCTTGATTCTGATTCTCTTCAAGTCGCGTTCACATCTTCCGAGAGCTGGCCG
>NZ_JBEOXI010001278.1:0-1033 GCF_040296465.1 Streptomyces sp. NPDC002130 | reverse complement strand
TGCTGCCGGCCCCGATCGAAGGCAATCCGGCCGCGCAGTCGACGATGCTGACCGCCGCCAAGGGCGGCGTCGGGCATCCTCGCTCCGGTTGCGGCAGACCTCTCGTCCGCACATGTCTCGCTGATGGTCTTGGCGATCGGTGCGGGCTCGCTCTTCCTCTCGCACGTCAACGACGCCGGATTCTGGTTGGTGAAGGAGTATCTGGGCGTCAGCGTGGTACAGAACCTCAAGACCTGGACCGTGATGGAATGCATCATCTCGGTATCGGGCCTGGCCGGAGTGCTCGTGTTGAGCCGAGCTGAAGAAGGATTTCACGATCGTCATCGTCACGCACAACATGCAGCAGGCTGCGCGTGTGAGTGACCAGACTGCATTCTTCAACCTCGAGGCAACCGGCAAGCCCGGTCAGCTCGTCGAGATCGACGACACCGAGAAGATCTTCTCCAACCCGACGCAGAAGGCCACCGAGGACTACATCTCCGGCCGCTTCGGATAGGTCCTGGGACAAACCCTGCACGATCATGTTTCACCCCCGTTTCCAACAGGAGACGGGGGTGAAACTTTTTGGTTGTGGTGATAGTTCCCACTCCGGTGCGCAGAGCTGAGCGTCGTTGGGCGCCCGAATAATTCGATGAGCAGCGCAAGTGCGCCGAGTGGGCGCTGAAGTAGCCGACGATGTGAATCTCGTGGATACTGACGACGCTTCGGACAATGCTAATCTCGGCCCGACAGCACGCTGTCGATCGATGTCGTTTCACAACCGGAAGGGCTTGTCAGTGCACCTCACCCCTTCAGATACCGAAAAGCTGCTCCTGAGCGTTGCGGGCATGGTCGCCCGCGACCGCCGCGAGCGCGGGGTACTGCTGAACTACCCCGAAGCGATGGCCCTGATCTCGTGTTGGATTCTCGAGCGCGCGCGTGACGGAATGACGGTTGCGGAACTGATGAACGCCGGTCGGCAAGTGCTCACCCGCGACGACGTGATGGAAGGGGTACCCGAGATGATTGCAAACGTCCAGGTGGAGGCCACTTT
>NZ_JBEOXI010001277.1:0-1034 GCF_040296465.1 Streptomyces sp. NPDC002130 | reverse complement strand
CCGCGCTGCTGCGTGCTCGCGAGGCCTCTGCAACACCTACCGTCAGCGTCGTCGCCTCGGACTTCTTCGGCCCCCGCGTCCGCACCGCCCACGCCGGCGAGCGCATGGTTCCGAAGGTCATGGCAGGTAAGAAGATTCGTGTCATCGGTTCCGCAGACCAGCCGCACTCCTTCACCTACATTCCCGATCTCGCCGCAGCGATGATCGCCGCAGCACACAACCCCGAACTCTGGAACTCCGTCATCCACGCACCCACCGGCCCCGCGCTCACTCAGCGCAAGATCGCCGAAGCCTTCGCCCGAGCCGCCGGGACATCCCCCGCCAAGGTGGGCGTCCTGCCCGCCTGGGTGCTCGACGCAGTCGGCAAGATCAACACCGACAGCCGCGAACTCGCGGAGATGAACTACCAGTTCACCAAGCCGTTCGTCATGGACTCGAGTGCCAGCGAAGTGCTGCTCGGCCTCTCACCGACACCGCTCGATCAGGCCGCCGAGGAGACCGTCGCGTGGTGGCGCGCGGAACAGGCTCGCACCGCTGCTGCCTGAACCTGCAGGCAGGGGCTCTTGACGCAAGAACGGAACGGGTGTTCACTTCTTCACATGGCCTATCGCCGCACTCCGGCAGTACAGGAACGATTGGACGCCCAACGCGCCCGACTGCTCGAGGCCGCCACGACGGCAGTGGCCACCCACGGCTATGCGGGGTGTTCCATCGCCGCGGTGGCCAAGAACGCCGGCGTCGGCACCGGGACGCTGTATCGACATTTCGACGGCAAGGGCGAACTGTTCGCCGAAGTATTCCAATCAGTCTGCAGCCGTGAGGTATCCGCGGTTCGGGACGCCGGAGACAGCGCCCGAATCCTGGAAGGCAACCATCGCTCCGCCGTATCAGCGTCGGTTCGCACGTTCGCCGAACGCGCCATGCGTGCACCGGTTCTCGCCTATGCACTGCTGGTGGAACCGGTGGATCCACTCGTCGACGAACAGCGACTCATGTTTCGCGAATCGTTCCGCGATTGCCTGGCCACCGCAATC
>NZ_JBEOXI010001276.1:0-1035 GCF_040296465.1 Streptomyces sp. NPDC002130 | reverse complement strand
CATCCCGGAGCGGGACCCCGACGGGCCGCTCTACAACACCTCCCTCGTCTTCTCCCCCTCCGGCGATCTGGCCGCCGCCTACCGCAAGATCCACCTGAGCAAGTCCGCTGCCAGTGCAGCCGGACTGATCAATCTGCTCGACGATCCCAAGGTGTCGGCGAAGAAGATCAAGTCGGCGGTCACCGACAACGAGCGCGAGATTCGCTTCGATCCGCAGGCCAAACCGGGCGTGAGCAACCTGCTCACCATTCAGTCGGCTCTCTCGGGAGTACCGATCGAGACTCTGGTGGCCGGCTACGAGGGCAAGGGGTACGGCGACCTCAAGACCGATACCGCTGATGTGCTGACCGAGTTCGTCACCCCGCTCAAGGCGAAGGTCGACGGTTACCTTGCCGACGAGGCGGAGCTGGATCGCATCATCGCGGCCGGAGCGCACCGCGCCCGTGAGGTGTCTTCACGCACTCTCGCTGCTGTCTATGACAAGGTCGGATTCCTGGCACCGAAGGGCTGACCGACGCGAATTCGGACTCACGACGCCTGACCGAACATGAGGGGGACGGCAATGGCTGACACGGACGACGACGCACCGAGCTTTCTCGAGAAGCAACGGGCAGCGCGACCATGGCTCGATCATCTGGTTCGCGCGGCTGGACGGTTCCAAGAGCAAAAAGGCGATTACTACGCTGCAGGAATCACGTACTTCAGTGTTCTCGCACTGATTCCGATCATGATGGTCGCGTTTGCCGTGGCCGGCTTCGTATTGGCCGGGCATCCCGAGTACTTGGAGTCGATTCAGGAGCAGATCACCAAGAGCATTCCGGGCAGCTTGGGTGACACCATCAACACGCTGATCGATTCGGCCATCGACTCGCGCGCGAGCGTCGGAATCTTCGGTCTCCTGGGTGCCGCGTACGCGGGTCTCGGTTGGATGGCCAATGTTCGTGACGCACTGACGGCGATGTGGGAGAGCAAGCGCGAGCCGAAGGGTTTCCTGCGTACCAAGCTCGGTGACGCTGGTGCCCTGATCGGTCTGGC
>NZ_JBEOXI010001275.1:0-1037 GCF_040296465.1 Streptomyces sp. NPDC002130 | reverse complement strand
GGGGCTCTCGGTCGCCCGGGTGCCTCTCGATTTGCCGGAGCCGGCGCAATTCTCGGAACGGGCCTGTTCCTCGGTTTCGCCGCAACCGTCTACACGCTGTACCTCGGATTCGCCGCCTTCGCCGTGACTCTGATGGCCGTCGTTGCCGCAGTACTTGCCGCACGCGCCCAGAACACGTGGAAAGCCGCGCTTGGCCCCCTCGTCAGGCTCGCTGTCATCGCCGTGATCTCCGGACTGGTGGCTCTGACCGTCTGGACGCCGTACCTGCTGAAGGCACTCTCCGGTGCCACCGCAGAATCCGGCACGGCAATGCATTACCTCCCCGATTCCGGTGCGGTGCTGCCCTTCCCGATGCTGAGTTTCTCGCTCGTCGGCGGCCTGTGCCTACTCGGCACGGTCTGGCTGATTTCGCGGTTCCTGTTCTCCCGCCGCGCCCGAGCACTCGGTATCGGTGTCATTGCCGTCTATCTGTGGGCGCTGCTGTCCATGACGTTCACCGTCGCCGGCAGCACGCTCCTCGGATTCCGGCTGGAGCCAGTGCTGATCGGACTGCTTGCCGCCGCCGGTGTGTTCGGTTTCTTCGAGTTCGCCGGCTGGATCGTGCTGGCCACCAGCGAAAATCCCCGTGTCAAAGCGGTACTGGTTGCACTCGGTGTCATCGGAGCCATCGCCTTCGCGCAGAACATCCCGCAGGTGCTGGCGCCGGATATCGCTGTGGCATACAGCGATACCGACGGCAACGGTGAGCGCGGCGACAAGAGGCCACCCGGGGCCGAAGCCAATTACGCCGACATCGACCGGATCATCCGCGAGCAGTTGGGACGCGATCCCCACGACACAGTGGTGCTCACTGCCGACATCGGCTTCCTGAGCTTCTACCCGTATTTCGGCTTTCAAGGACTGACGTCGCACTACGCGAACCCGCTCGCCGATTTCCGTGCGCGCGCCGCGCTGATCGAGCAGTGGTCGGAACTGAAGACGCCTGACGAACTGGTAGCTGCGCTGGACTCGGCGCCGTGGCGCAGCCCCGACGGCTG
>NZ_JBEOXI010001274.1:0-1037 GCF_040296465.1 Streptomyces sp. NPDC002130 | reverse complement strand
CTGGGATCGCAGACCTTCCACGTGCCGTCCTGGCGCTCGAGGTCGAATGTGCGCCATGACTGCTCGCCCGTGCTCGGCAAACTTGCCTGGACCTGAGCGATCGCGGTGTCGTCGGTGATGCGAACCGCGTCGACAGCCCCGACCTGCGGGATCGTCTTCTGCGCGACGGCATTGTCGTGGACCTGAGCGAACGCTGCGTCGGGAATGGTGCGGTAGTACTCGCCCAACGCCCCACAGGTCGACGTTCGCAGCGTTGCCAGATCGCCGGTCTGCAGAGCGTCGACATACGTCGAGATGGCGGTCTGGACCTGAGCTTCGGGTGAGCTTTCACCGCTACCGCTGTTGGACGAGACGAATACGGCGACGCCGATCGCCGCGAGGACGGCCACGCCGGCCGCTGCTGCCGCGATGTACCAGCCCTTGCCGCTGCGCTTGGTCTTCTCCGGCGCGGCGGGCTCGATACGGGTCGGCATCGGCTGGGCCGGCGGTGGGGTCGCTGCGGCACCAACACGTTGAGGCGCGGCGCGCTGCGGCGCCGGTGGTGGTGGGGTCGGAGCTTGCCGGGGCGGTGGTGTCGGCCGCGAGGCTTTCGGAATCGCGACGGTGGCGGGCTCCGGTTTCGGCTGGGGTGTCGGGGCTGCTGTGGGTGACGGAGTTGCCGTGGGAGCCGGAGTTGCCGTGGGAGCCTGAGTTGCCTTGGGGATCGCGACCGTTGGCGCACTAGCGGTCTTGGCGTCGCCGTCTGCCTTCGAATCCTTGCCGGCCTTCGAGTTCTTGTCTGCCTTCTGGATCGCCACAGTCGCAGGTTCGGTCGGGGCCGACTTCTCGGACGCACCCTTCGGGGCTGCGCTCTTTGTCGAGTTGTCGTCTTTCGAGTCCGGCACGGGTAACCCTTCGGTCTTATGCAGCAATGACCATGTCAGGGTAACGACCGGTATGTAGCCTGCATAACTCCGACCGTCGGCGAGGCGGTCCTGTGGCAGAAAGGCGTAGCGGGCACAATGAGCGCATGACCCAATTCGGTGACCTGCTCGGAC
>NZ_JBEOXI010001273.1:0-1037 GCF_040296465.1 Streptomyces sp. NPDC002130 | reverse complement strand
GGCGTTGGCGCACACGTTGTTGTTGCTCGACGCCGACCCCGGCCAGCAGCTGCCGTCCGGTGCATCGTCGCAGGCTGCACGGCGTGAGCTACCCCGTGCAGCACGGTATGACGAGGCATTCGGCGGCGCTGTCGGCCCCGAGGGCGATCCGGATGCTTTCAGCGACCAGGCGTTTTCGACATATCCGCAGGCTGCACGGCGTGAGCCACCCCGTGACGCATCCCGTGACGATGCCGTCACGACCCCGTCCTCGGAATGGGGCGACAACCCTGGTGGACCCGACGCGGGGGATACGGCGACCGAACCGGGCGACGTGGACCCGGAACAGGTGTTTTCGCAGGTCTCACGGCGTGAGCCACCCCGTGGCGCAGGGCATCCTCGCGCGCGCGCACGCGTGCGGCACCAATCACCTAACACCAATCACCTATCACCGGGCACCGGTGCTGCTTCCGTTGGTAACTCAGCTACAGACCGCGAGCGCGAAAACCGCGACGACCAACCCGCCGGACCGCCAGTGCCACCGAACGCGTGGGCAGTGATCCGCGAAGTCATCCCCGCCGAACAACCCCAGACCGTCCGGACCGAACTCGCGCTCCAGGTCTCGACGCTCCAGAAGTCCGGGACCGCACCCGACGTCATCAAAGACTCGCTGACCCTCTGGCTCAAGAAGCCGACCCTCGGACCCCGAGCGCTCCCCGTGATCGTCTCCGAAGTCCTCAAACGCCGGAACGGCGCAACCGGTAACACCAAACCCGGCGGCGCCGACCGCGCCCAATCGATCCTCGACCGCACCAACCGACTCACCGCGACCACGGAGGCACCCCATGCCCAGCTCGACTGACATCGAGATCGCCGGACTCACCCTCGCCAAAGCTGCACTCCTCGACCACCGCATCACCGCCGACGACCCCCAGATCCTCGCCTGGGCCGAATGCTTCACCGGCCAGGACATCGGACACGGCGAAGCCCTCGACGCCGTCCTGACGCACTACCGCAAACCGAACCCGTTCGCGATCATGCCCGGCGACGTCCTCGCC
>NZ_JBEOXI010001272.1:0-1037 GCF_040296465.1 Streptomyces sp. NPDC002130 | reverse complement strand
AACCGATCTGTACGACGCCGCAACCATGGAACTGTTCGCAGCCAGGTTGCGGGCCGTGGTCGACGCCGTTGCCGCAGATCCGACGGTGGTTTTGCGGACCATCGACATCGTGACGGACTTCGAACGCGCGCTGATCGAGGCAGCCGAGCCGAAAACGGCCGCGGACCTTCCGGACCTCGCAGCAGCGGCCGCCGCAGCAGATCCGACGGCGGTTGCCTTCACACACGGCGACACCGTGGTGACCTTCACACAGCTGGCCGAAAAACTGGCTGTGATGAAGCAGACGATGGGTGCGGCGCTCACTGCCGACGCGTTGGTCTCGGTTTCGCTGAACGGTCTGGTTCCGGGCATTCTTCCGGCACTGGGCGCCGACGGTATTACCTCGCTCGTCGAGTCTTTGATAACTGACGCGCAGGCCACGCTGGGGAAGGGTTCCGGTACGGACGGGTAATATGCAGTATTTGCCCCATGGGCGTTGATCTGTACGACCAGTCGTGCGTTGGATCTGCGCCGTGCTGTCGTCAGTTGGAGGAAGTGTTGATGTCCGTCGGTATGCCGGGACCACAGTCGCTGACGATCGAGGACCTGCCGAGATTGATCGCTGCAGTAGCCGAGGCGGAGCCCGACCGGACAGCGCTTGTTCATGCAGACGCCGAGGTCACCTACGAACGGTTGCACTCGGAACTGGCCACACTCGACTCCGCGATGGGTGGTGCGCTCGGCCCGGACGCACTCGTACCCGTCGTGATCTCCACGCTGCTGCCGGAGTTGCTCGCCACACGAGAGGGTGGCCTCGAATCCGTCGTCGGTGCGCTCATCGCCGATGCGACTTCCGTCGTTGTTTTCGAGGCTCCGTCGGTCGTCGAGTCGACTCTCGTAAGTCTGTTCGAGGAGCAGGTCGCGCGTACCCCCGATGCCGTCGCCCTTCGTTTCGGCTCCACGGCGTCGACCTGACGTGCCCGAGATGATCGGGGTGAGCCGTCCTGGCTCCTGACTTGGGTGCCTGCGCTGTGCTGGTCACGTGTACTCCTCGGGCC
>NZ_JBEOXI010001271.1:0-1038 GCF_040296465.1 Streptomyces sp. NPDC002130 | reverse complement strand
GTTTGGATCTCGGCGGTGTACCGACACTGGCCGGTAGGAACGCTGTGGCGATCCCGGTTGCGCCGGCGTCGACTCTCGTCTCGCGTATCGCTCGATCGGTTGTCGAGACAGAGCTTTCTCTCTTTGAACCGCAGCGTGATTGGACTCGATCTCGGTTGAAATCGGTCTTGTCGCGCAGCTACGGCCAGTGCAATGAACGTCAACAAAGGAACGCTGAAAAGTGGTGAGACAGATGAGCAGTCCGTTCGAGGTCATCGAGGTGGGTGGCATTCCGTTTGCCGCGACCAATCTCGAGAGAGCTACCGATTGGGTAGTCAACGACAGACGAGAGGGAGCAGGAACCGGAGTCTCCGTGAGGTTGTCGAATTCCTACTGCGTGTCGGCGGCGCACAACGATCGTGACTACTCCGCGATTTTGAAGGGCCCCGGTGTGAACTTCGCAGACGGAACCCCGGTCAGTTGGGTGATGCGCCTTATCGGCGCCACCGCTTCCGATCACGTCGGTGTTCGACCAGTCCGGGGTCCATCGTTCTTCGAGGCCACCTTGGACAAGGGGCGCCGCTACGGCCTTCGTCACCATTTTGTCGGCACGACAGAAGAGACGTTGAGTCTTTTGACGGATCGAGTGGAAGAGTTGTACCCGGGCATCACGGTGGCTGGCACTTACGCCCCGCCGTTTGCCGCGTTCAGCAAGGAGTTCGTCGATGACATCATCACGAAGGTCGGTCCGTCGGCGCCGGACATCGTGTGGGTCGGCTTGGGAGCGCCGAAGCAGGATTTTGTCACGAAGGCGATAGCGGATCGAACCGACTACGTGGCCGTCGGTGTCGGCGCGGCCTTCGACTTCTTGGCCGGAACCGTTTCTGAGGCACCGTCTTTCGTACGAAATTCGGGATTCGAGTGGATGTATCGACTTGCATCGGAACCCAAACGTCTGTGGCGGCGCTACCTGTTCGGTAACTCGACATTCGTCCGGTTGGCATCGCGCGACATTCGAAAGTTCCTCGGCCGTTCGAGAGGACACGCATGAGCGAGATC
>NZ_JBEOXI010001270.1:0-1039 GCF_040296465.1 Streptomyces sp. NPDC002130 | reverse complement strand
GCCACGTCGACGGCCGTATCCAGCGCGCCACCGCCAACCTTCTGGACCGCATCTGCAAACGCGACTGACCCACTGTCGGTGATCATGTGACGAATTGGTGCCGGGCGTGTCCGATCAGGCGTGGCGGCAGGTCAGCGTCACCTCCCGCGAGTGCATCGGCAAGAACCAGTGCCCGGTCGGTGAGGACTGCTTCGCCGAGCGGGCCCGAGTCGAGGCGTCGAAAGCCGACGTCGTGGTCACCAACCACGCACTGCTCGCCATCGACGCCATCACCGGCATCCAGATCCTTCCCGACCACGACGTCGTGGTGATCGACGAGGCCCACGAGTTGGTCGACCGCGTCACCGGCGTTGCCACGGCTGATCTCACTGCCGCCTCGATCAGTGCCGCGGCCAGGCGCTGCGGCAAGATCGCCGAAGAACAGGACGCCGACCGACTCGAAGCTGCCGGCGAGGGTTGGGCGGGGCTCCTCGAAGAATTACGGCCAGGTCGATGGGAAGGCCTCCCGGACGGGGCGGCGCCCGCACTGGCCGCGATCCGCGACGCGGCCTGGTCGCTGCGCACCGCTATCGGCCCGGCCAAACCGGGTATGGCGGCCGCAGACCCCGAAGCCGCTGCCGCCCGCAACGCCGCGCTCTCGTCCGTCGACGACGTCCACGACAGCGCCGTGCGCATTCTCACTGCTTTCGACGAACCCGACCCGGCCAAGCGCAAGGACGTCGTCTGGCTGTCCTCGGACGAGTTCCGCGGATCGGTGCGGCGCTCCGTCCGGATGGCTCCGCTCTCGGTCGGCGGGTTGCTGCGCTCGCGACTGTTCGCCGAATCCACCGTCGTTCTCACTTCCGCGACACTGACCGTCGGCGGATCGTTCGACGGGCTCGCCGTCAACTGGGGTCTCCCCGCCGAATCGTCCGCGCGCCCCGACTCGGGTACCGCCATCGGAACCGAAGCCCCTTCCGACGCTTCGGCTTTCCGCTGGAACTCGCTCGACGTCGGGTCGCCGTTCGACCATGCCAAGGCCGGCATCATCTACATTGCC
>NZ_JBEOXI010001269.1:0-1039 GCF_040296465.1 Streptomyces sp. NPDC002130 | reverse complement strand
GGCATGCCCTCCAGCCCACAACACCCCGCACCCATGCCGAAGAACCTCTCGATGCACAGGGCCACCGATCTGACCGATCTGTGTTCCTCGGCGGCCAAGGTTCGCGATGCCGGTCTGCTGGCAGCGGGTCGGCCGAACACCGTGACGTATTCGCGGAAAGTGTTCATTCCGCTGACCCGTCTGTGCCAGGACAAGTGCCACTACTGCACCTTCGTCACGGTGCCCGGGAAGCTGCGTGCCGCTGGGCACGGCATGTTCCTTGAGCCTGACGAGGTTTTGGACATTGCCCGGGCAGGTGCCGAATTGGGCTGCAAGGAAGCGTTGTTCACGCTGGGGGATCGCCCCGAGGCTCGCTGGCCGGAAGCCAAGCAATGGCTGGACGAACGCGGCTACGACTCCACCCTCGACTACGTGCGGGCGATGTCGATTCGGGTGCTCGAGGAGACCGGACTTCTTCCGCACTTGAATCCCGGTGTGATGAGCTGGCAAGAGCTCTCGCGACTCAAGCCTGTTGCGCCGTCGATGGGCATGATGCTCGAGACGACCGCTACTCGGCTGTTCACCGACAAAGGCGAATGCCACTACGGCAGCCCGGACAAGGACCCGGCGGTTCGGCTGCGCACTCTGACCGACGCAGGCCGCCTGAACATCCCGTTCACCACGGGAATTCTTGTGGGCATCGGGGAGAACTTCCTCGAGCGTGCCGAATCGATCATGGCGATACGCAAGTCGCAGAAGGCGTTCGGCCACATCCAGGAAGTGATCATTCAGAACTTCCTGGCCAAGCCTGATACCGCGATGCGCAACACCCCTGATGCAGGACTCGACGAGTTTCTCGCGGCCATCGCCGTCGCACGCCTGTTGCTCGGGCCGACGATGCGGATTCAGAGTCCGCCGAATCTCGTCTCGAACAGCGAGTGCCTCGCGCTGCTCGGCGCCGGTGTGGACGACTGGGGCGGGGTATCGCCGTTGACCCCCGATCACGACACCGCGCTTGGCTGGGGTGAGTGAGCGTCCCTACGTCGCACGTTCGCGGAGC
>NZ_JBEOXI010001268.1:0-1039 GCF_040296465.1 Streptomyces sp. NPDC002130 | reverse complement strand
CGGGGAGTACGTGATTCCCAAGATCGATACGGATCCTGTGCATCGGACTTCGCGGCTTGCAGCCGGCATCGTCCGCTTCTTCAACGACGACGCCCTGCTCATTATCGTCGGCTACGTCATCATGCGAATAGCCCTGGTCATCCAATGGCTCAGGGTGTCGCGGAACGACCCCGAACATGCGCTCACGGCTCGTCGATACGCTCTCGGGATCGTCTTGGTCCAGATCGGTTGGATCGGTTTCTACTTCGTGCCGTCCGCCGTTTACGTCCCGACGTTCCTGGTGTTGGTTCTGTGCGAATTCGCGGTACCGATCTGGTCGGAGAAGCCGGGCATGACGCCGTGGCACCCGCATCACATCGCCGAACGCTACGGCCTCTTCACCATCATCATGCTCGGCGAAACCATTGCTGCCGCCACCATCGCAGTCCAATCCGGCATTCGTGATTTCGACGCCGCCGACCTCCTGATACCGATTGCCGTCGGCGGAGTTCTGATCGTGTTCTCCGCGTTGTGGATCTACTTTGCCGTCCCGATCCACGAGTACCTCGCAGACCAAGGCAATCGCGCCGTCCTGTTGTGGGGATACGGGCACTACTTCGTATTCGGATCCGCTGCGGCCATCGGCGCCGGCATCGAAGTAGCCGTCGAGGAAGCAGTGGGCGAAGCGCACATTTCGACGTTCGCAGCATCTGCCGCGGTCACGATCCCGGCCGCGATGTTCCTGATCTTCGTGTGGCTCATGCACTCACGCCACTTCAAGCGCGACAGGATCGAGCAGGCTGTACTACCGGCGAGTGCCATCCTGGTTCTCGCCTGCACGTTCGCCGGCCACTGGGCGGTCCCGCTCGCCGGACTGGTGGCGGCGGGAACCGTCGGAGTCGGTGTCGGCCTGAGTACTCGGTCGAAGAGCTGACTCAGATTTCGGGAGCCGGTGCCTCGCCCTAAGCGGGACGTCCGCGAGGGCTTCATCCCCATCCAGCGCAGTCTGGCCACGGACGCGCTCAACGAGTACATCCAGCACGTGGGTTCGGCGCTCTTC
>NZ_JBEOXI010001267.1:0-1039 GCF_040296465.1 Streptomyces sp. NPDC002130 | reverse complement strand
GTGCGTCTTTCATTCGCCTGTCCGACGGCATCACTCCCACTCCGCAGATTCCCCAGTCGAAGCCCTCACCGCGTCGCAGGAGATTATCGATGTACATGGCCTGGTGTGCGCGGTGAAAGCCTCCGACCCCGAAATGCACTATGCCGGTGGTGACTTTGCTCCGGTCGTAGTTCGGCACTTCGAGTGCAGCATCGAAGTCGAGCAAGGTCTTCGTGTTGAGTTCCATGAAAGTTCTAGTCTCCTTCGGCGACGATGACTACGGCTTTGATGCTGCCGGGAATGCGATCGGCCACCAGGGCCTCTTGCGACTGTTCGAGTGAAAAGCGCGCTGTGACCATCGAATCCAGGTCGACGCGCCCGGCAGCGACCAGTGCGGCGGCGATCGGCCATGTGTTGGCGTATCGGAACACTCCGGTCAGCACCAGTTCGCGATTCTGAATGATCGGGACCGGCAACGGTATCTCGTCGGCACCCATCCCGACCAGAACGATGGTCCCAGCGGGCCGAACTGCGTGAATCCCGTCGATCACGGCGGCCGTGGCACCCGAGGCGTCGATGAAGGCGTCGACGGCCAGCGAGCGTACGTCGCTCTCACGTGGATCAACGACGGTTGTTGCGCCGAATTTCAGTGCCACATCACGCCGGGCCGCATCGATGTCCGAGACGATGACCTCCGTCGCGCCGAATGCCTTGGCCACCTGCGTCGTCACGATCCCCACCGGGCCGGCGCCGGCGATCAACACACGAGAGCCTGCCGTGATTCCCGCCTTCTGGGCTGAGGCAATCCCCACGGAGAGTGGCTCGAACAGCGCAGCTGCCTCGTAGGACACGGAATCTGCGATGGGATGGCGAGAACATCGGTGAACCACAAGCGGACAAACCGAATGTCGCGCTCTTCCAGGGTACGAAGCACGAATTCTTTTTGGCGATCCATGCACGCGAGACTAAGCAAGCCACGTTAAATCTGTGTTACATCAGTGGTCCCGGTTAACAGAGTGATTGGTCACCATCGAATAGGCGCAGCGTACGGCGCCGCGCC
>NZ_JBEOXI010001266.1:0-1040 GCF_040296465.1 Streptomyces sp. NPDC002130 | reverse complement strand
GTCGACGCCGGCTACGACATCGTGATCGCGACGCCTGGCGGTAAAGCTCCCGTTGTGGACGAGGGAAGCCTGGCGCCCGAGGTGAACGGTGGGCAAGAAGGCGCCGACCGTATGCGCAAGTACATCGCCGATCTGCAGCCGGTGCTCGATTCGCCGGAGATTCTGGAGAATGCCGATGCCGCCGATTACGACGTGGTCTTTGTACCGGGTGGACACGGCCCGATGGAGGATCTTGCGGTGTCGGCATCCTTCGGTGAGCTTCTCGTGAACTTCTTGGACGCGGACAAGGTGGTCTCGGCGGTCTGTCACGCGCCGGCGGCACTCCTGCCGGCCCAGAGATCCGATGGAAGCTGGCTGTTCGACGGCTATCAGCTGACCGCGTTCACCAACGAAGAGGAGACGCAGGCTGGTCTGGCGGACAAGGCTCCGTGGCTGCTTGAAACTCGGCTACGCGAATTGGGCGGCAAATTCTCGAAGGCTGAGGCGTGGTCGCCTTATGTCGTGGTGGACCGCAAGCTCTACACCGGCCAGAATCCGGCTTCGTCAAGGCCACTCGCCGAGCGGATTGTCGCCGACTTGGGCTGAGCATGTCTTTTGGCACCGCATCGAGGTTTTCTTCGATGCGGTGCTCGGCTATGTTCGGTTGTGCCCGAGTTCTTCTCAGGTTTTGAAGGTGGTGTTTGCCGGCCGCGGGTGCCGCTGCGGGTCGATCGACGGCGGCGGAATGAACCACGGCTTGTTGTCGACCCCGATCTGGATCTCCCACTTTCCGACGAACCCGGATTTGCGATGCATCAACCGATGATGCGAACGGCACAGCAAGACAAGGTTGTTCATCACCGTCGGGCCGCCGCTTTCGAGTGCGTCGATGCAGCCTGGGAAGAACAATGCGTCGAACGCGCCCGTCATCGGTCGGCTACTACCGCCTCCGACGGTCAACGATCGCACCCGTTCGGAGTGCTCGACTGTCAGCGACATCACCGAGCGTCCGCCGAACGAGTATCCGAGGACGAGTGCCGGTTCGAACGGAGACTCCGTGT
>NZ_JBEOXI010001265.1:0-1041 GCF_040296465.1 Streptomyces sp. NPDC002130 | reverse complement strand
CGGCTTACGGAAGAAGTCGTCGTGACGCCACATGACGCCCTTCGGGTATCCGGTGGTCCCGCCGGTATAGAGGAGGTACACGTCGTCGCCAGAACGAGCGTCGAACTCCCCTACCGGTGACATCTCGCGAGCGTCGTCGAAGGAAACCACGGAAACTTCATGCGCTTTCGCTGCGGCGACCAGTTCTGCGTCGATCTCGCCGATCACGATCACCGTCTTGACCTTCGGGCATGCACCGAAGAGGGAAGCAAGGACACGCTGATGCTCGGGCAGTTCCACGACCACCGCGACCGAATCGGAGTTGGTGAAGATGTACTCGAGCTCGGCGGGCGTGTATCGGTAGTTCACGTTGATCGGGACCGCGCGGATCTTGATCAACCCGAGGATCGACGTGACATGTTCGACGCTGTTCTTCAGGAACAGGGCTACATGATCGCCGCGCGAGATGCCGGCTTTCGCGAGCAGATTGGCCGTTCGGTTGGCTTCCGCGTCCAGCTCAGCGTAGGAGAAGTTCTCTCCCTCGTAAGTCAAGGCGACGCGATCAGGCACCGAGCTGGCGACGGTTTCGAATACATCAGCGAGGTTGAACTGCATCGTCTTCCCTTTCAGAGTCTGCGCCGCGATACCGAGGCATACAACCCTGAATCTAGAACACGTTCCATGTCACGCGAGGCGAAACGGAACGATTAGCTGATCATTACCTGGACCTGACTATCGGTGCGGCAACGGCCGAGGCTGCCCCGCCCGACATCCATTCGGTGAGCAGGGTCTGCCACGACCCACAATGACAGCGCAGATAGGTGACCATCCCCTCGCTGGTCCGATGCCGGGATTCGACCTCCCAGCGGTGGATGCAACCGATCGGCGTGAGCTCTGTTTTCTTCATGCACCGAGCATGATGTAATGGCATTGTGCACCCGGCTGTTGCAGACACTAGTGAATGTCGGCGTCGACGGTAACCCTCCGGTTGCCGAGCGGTCAGGCTCGGGTCTTCTCGCGGGGGACCAGGCACGCTAGGAGTGCGAGAATCAGTCCGCCGGC
>NZ_JBEOXI010001264.1:0-1041 GCF_040296465.1 Streptomyces sp. NPDC002130 | reverse complement strand
CAGCGTGCTCGACCCACTGCCACACCAGCCGACAACCGGTGGATACACTCAACAGTGCCCCACGTAACGGCACACCCAAAGACGGCACACAAACCCACGGAGAGGGCACATGGCGAGCACCAAACCTGACGGCATCAGCGACCGCGTTCGAGCCCTCGGAGCCATGAAAGATCGCCGCGACGGCAAGACCTGGGCCGAAGTTGCGGAGGCATGGGGCTACCAGGACAAGAGCACCGCCTGCCGCGCCGTGAGACGTGTCCTCGAGCGCGTCGAAGGCGAAACCGCCGACGACTACCGCGAAGTCATCGCAGCCCGCTACGAGGCGCTCTGGGCGAAGTCGTGGGAAGCGATCAACGCGGCGGAAGCGAAAGGCCAGTTGGTCGGCAAATCGCAGCTCGTCGCATCGGCCCGCGGTGTGCTGGACAGCCTCGCGAAACTGCAGGGCTTGCAGGCGTCGACGAAGTCCGAAGTCACCGTCGTCACGCGTACGGCGATCGACTCGGAGATCGAAGCATTGTTCGGGAAGGCCGGCATCAGTTCCGGTGAAGAAACCACCAACCCACAGGAGAATTCATGACAGCACAGAAGTTTCGGAAGAAGCCCGTCGAGATCCAGGCAGTGAAGTGGGACGGCACCGCCGAATTAGCGAAACCAATCATCGAGTGGATCATGTCGCAAGGCGGCACCGCTGCTTACGACCGAATCCCCGTCTCGGCTAGCCGGTTCAACAACCGCTACGACGAACGGATCCACATCAACACTCTCGAAGGTTCGATCACCGCGAGCCCGAACGACTGGATCATTCGAGGCGTTCAGGGTGAGTTCTACCCCTGCAAGCCTGACATCTTCGCAGCCACATACGAAGCCGTGTCTGGCGGTGCAGCATGAGGCAACCGAGCGTCGGCGACGTCGTCCACTACCAGTCGTACGGCACCCCGGGCGGTGAGACGACGGCCCGCACGAAGCGTTCGCCGTCCCGGTACTGGCGGAGCTTGGCGTCCAGGCCGAGCAGCTTGCGCAGGGCCAGGTCCAGGCGGGAGG
>NZ_JBEOXI010001263.1:0-1042 GCF_040296465.1 Streptomyces sp. NPDC002130 | reverse complement strand
CACGCATCGCCTCGTAGACCTGCATGTGCGTGATCCTGAGATGTGCGGAACGATAAGTCGCGTTCTCACTGAGTGGGTCTCGCATTGTGGTCAAGAGGGCCGCCGCGAGCGGATGGTCGACTACGTGCGTTTGCATGACCATCAGAATAGTTCCTCGGGAACCGGGGCACCCCGCGCGGCGTCCAAGAAGGAGTAAGCGCAACGGGGGGAAGACAAGTTGACAAATCTGGATCTGGACACCGAAAGCATCGCGGAGTTCGCTGCGCGGTTGGGCACTGTGGCCGACAACGTCGCCCAAGCGCGACAGGACGCGGCGGGCGGCGATCACCTGGCTCTGGCCGCTGTTCTGGGGCTGATCGGCAGCGACTTCATCGGTGTCGCGGGCCGGGCACAACAAGCGCACATCGACGACATCGATCGACTGTCCGCTGTGATTTCCAGTGTCCAGTCGGCCACCCGCGACGCCCACGCCACCTATCTCGACTCCGAGGAATCGGTACGAACGACTCTCGCTGAGGCTGGACGCTCATGATCGACGTCGACGCTCTCGCACGACCGATCATCGATTTGGTCGACACCGTCGGGACCGGTGTTCCCAGCGCCGGTGGACCCGACGCCGGTATCCGAATCGCTTCGGACGTCCTCGAGATCGCCTACCAACTGGGAAGCGCTGCTCTGAGCGAACTGGCGTCCTCTCAGAGCTCGTCCACGGCTCTCACCGCTGCGGTGACCACAACCGAGCAGACGCAGGCGTCGACGCGAAATCTCGCCGATCGTGGGAGCGACATCGCCGGTGTCGTGGACGAAGCGACAACATCGGTGTCCGCGGGAATGACCGAACTCGGTGAGATTCTTCAGTCCTTTCTTTCCCTCGCGATCAAGGCCGGACCGACGCTCATGACGCCGACAGGGCAATTGATGTTGCTGTCGGCCGCGTTGGAGCACCTCGGACGCGCGGTATCGGCGACGGTGGCTCGCGTCAGAACAGGACCCGAGAAATGCAACTCATCCCAGAAGCCATGGCCCGTGCGCATATGCGCGA
>NZ_JBEOXI010001262.1:0-1042 GCF_040296465.1 Streptomyces sp. NPDC002130 | reverse complement strand
ACCGGCTCGTGCGCCGCGACCGTACGGCCGTGGCGGCCGGCTTCGGCCTGCTGCGGCTCGCCGGGGATACGTTCTCGATGCCCGACGGACTTCGGCAACGCGCGTTCTCGACGCGGTGGAATCGATTCGAGACGATCCAGCCACTTACTGGAGTCTGATCGATTCACGCATCGAGGCCGTCGCGTCCCAGAGGGAACGCCTGCTCGACTCCCTGGCTGTGCCATGCCAGTCGCCGACGGTCGGCCAATGACATGAATCTCTCGATCCTGTTGTTTGCCAGTGTTTTTCTCTTGCTGATCGCACGTGCAAGTGTGGTTACGGTGTTGCAAACCCGACCTCAAAACTCGACAAGTACCGGAAGCGGCTTGATCGGGATCTGGTTTTGGGTATCGGTCGTTTGGCCGGTCCTTTTCAAGGCCGTGTTGGGTAGCGTCCTTGCCCTATACATTCCGGTTTCCGGATCCGCGGTCTTCGTGATCGCCTACCTACCCTCGATTGTCATAGGAATCGCGATATTCATTGTGGCGCTGGGGTCCCGCGAATCGTTCCCCTACATTCCCGCGTTGCTGGTAATGGCGGTAGTGATCATGCCGGCCCTCATCTTCGGGGTCGTGGACATCGGCATCGTCGGAGCGATATTCATGATTGTGCCTACGCTCCTGTGGTGCCGTGCCCTCTCTGTTGATGTACTGAATTGGACCCGTCTGTCTTACCAAGGTCTGCTGGTACTTTGTCTGACTGTCGCTGTGGTTTTCGTCGTTTGGCCTGAGGCTGTGGCCGAGACCTGTCGAGTGGACAAGTGCACTGTGGCTGGCCAAGTTCTCACGTCGTCCATTACCGGCAACGGCAACTTTCTCGGGCTTTGTGTCGCATTGCTGAGCGTCATTGCCGTCTATCGGCAACACTGGATCACAGTCGCGGCGGTTGGACTGGCAAGCCTCACCTGATCGAAAATTCTCTAGCCAACCTCGCAAACCTCCTCTTCGCCCCCATCGCCAATCACGCCCTCAACTCGAACAGCACCACACACCACAGACACCCC
>NZ_JBEOXI010001261.1:0-1042 GCF_040296465.1 Streptomyces sp. NPDC002130 | reverse complement strand
ACCCTCGTCGCTGGTCGGTACACCCATCTCCGGTGGTGTGAGCGTGCGCAATTCCGGTGTGGGCTTGCGCCGGGCGACGCCGCGGATCACAAGCGCGATCACCACCGCTCCGGTGGCAGCGGCGACGTAGCACCCGAGGAAAGCCTCGGTGGAAATTCCCCACGTATTCGTATGATCATGCATCGCACACCACCTCTCGATGAACTCCTGAGAACAAGTCCAGTCTCTTTGTCCGACAACTGATGTCAGTATCGGTCCAGTGCCCGGAAAAGCGATATCCGGATGGCCATCGTCACCATTCCGTTACCGCCGAACTGGGGATTTACCGGCCGGTAGGTCGAAGCACGATCTCCGTGGGGTGTGCGTCGGACGGTGTTTCGACGGCAGTGAGTACGGCACGCGCCACAGTGGAGGCCTTCAGGAAGCGCTCCGGGTCGTACTCGTCGCCCTCACCGGCGACGATGTCGCGCTGCATGTCGGTGTCGATCCGACCGGGGTGAATGGAGGTGACCCGCAAGGACGGCTCTTCCAGGCGCAGTGCGTCTCCGAAAGCGTGCAGGGCGAACTTGCTGGCCGCGTACGAGCCCCAGCCGGCGTTGGCGCGCAGTCCGGCACCGGAATTGATCAGTACGACGTGGCCACCGGCTGCCCTGAGGGCAGGAAGGAGGACACGAGTGAGTTCGGCGACGGCGATGACGTTTGCCTCGAGGGTGCGTCGCCACTGATCGACCGAGGATTCCTCGATGGTTCCGATGTCGGCCACGCCGGCGTTGTGTACCAGCACGTCGAGCGTCGTGATGGACGAGGCGGCGGCCGCGACGGCGTCGTAGTCCGTGAGGTCGAGGGGTAAGGGCGTCGACCCGGGCAGTTCGGCGCAGATCGGCTCGAGGGCGTGCGCGGATCGTGCACCGAGCAGCAGGTCGTGGGTCGGTGCCAGCTCGCGTGCGATGGCAGCTCCGAGGCCGCGACTGGAACCGGTGATCAAGGCAGTAGGACGCATGGTTCGAGCCTATCGAGTGAAGAATGTTCGGCCTGACGAACT
>NZ_JBEOXI010001260.1:0-1043 GCF_040296465.1 Streptomyces sp. NPDC002130 | reverse complement strand
TGCCGTGCGTGTCGCCCGCGCCCTCGGTGACGACCTGGAGCGGCCCCCAGGTGCGGCCGCCGTCGTCTTGAGTTTGTGTTCGCCGGGAAGTTCGACGACGAAATGCGCGTCGTCTTTTCTGGTGAAGTCGAGTTCACGCTCCGTGAGAGCCTGCTCGATGGTGTCCGAAATGCTGCTCATGTACGCACTCCCCCGGTCCGGCGCAGACGCCACAGACCCCGCGCACGGCGGGGCGAGAAGTCGCTGGGACCGGTTCCGTTGTTGTAGTTGACTGCGGCTTTGCGATAGCTCTCGAGCAAACCGTCCGCGGTGTGTTCCCACGAGAAATTCTCGGCGTGACGCGGTGCCTGCGCGGCGAGTTCGGCCAAGCGTTTCGGCGCTGTCACCAAGGATTCGAGAGCGCCGGCCCAGTCTTCGGTGCGGTGCCCTTGAACCAGCAGGCCGGTCTCACCGTTGCGTACGGCCACTCCCAGTCCGCCGACATCCGCGGCGATCACCGGGGTTCCGCAGGCCTGAGCTTCGATGGCTACCAGTCCGAAGGACTCCGAATAGCTCGGCACCGCAACCAGATCCGATGCGCGGTAGACATCGGCGAGACGCTGCGGCGCCTGCGGCGGCAAGAACGTCACCTGCGCTGTGATGCCCAGTGAGCGTGCCAGTTCGATCAACACGTCCGGCCGCGCGAGACCGGTTCCGGACGGCCCGCCGACAACGAGGATGCGCAGCGGCAACCCCGGGCGTCGGGTGATAACCTCGGCTGCTGCGCGCAGCAGAACGTCCGGCGCTTTGAGCGGTTGGATGCGGCCGACGAAGGTCACGACGATCTCGCCCGGGTTCAACCCCAACGACGCGCGGGCGGAATCGCGATCGCCCGGTCGGTAGCGGGTGAGATCGGCGCCCGGAGCCACGACGTCGATACGCGTGGGATCTGCGCCGTACAACTCGTGCAGCGCTTTGGCTTCGTCGGTGGTGTTGGTGTCAAGGCAGCGGGCAGCCGAACCCTAAACCTTCGCACAGTATCTACGACAGTCCGGGGTACCGCT
>NZ_JBEOXI010001259.1:0-1043 GCF_040296465.1 Streptomyces sp. NPDC002130 | reverse complement strand
CCGGTTTTCCGACTTCCAGTGGAGGTAAATCGCCCTGGCGTTGCGTCTAAAGTACGAACTATCTGCCTTTTCTTGACTTTTTCGACAAAGCGGTGCATGTCCGCGAGGTGCTCGGCCAGGAGAGCCCGGACCGCGTCCCGGCTCAGGTCGTCAGTTTCGATTCGCACAGATCCCTCACTGTCCACGTCGCCTCCGGCAGCATCGCATGAAAGTATGACTTTCCGTCACTTCGCCGAAGGCTTGGCCCGAACGTGAATGCGTTCTCCTTGTGGGCCGAACAGACTCAGCACTTCGACCGGGCCTTTGCCGTCACTGCCGAACCAATGCGGATTTCGGGTGTCGAATTCAGCAGCTTCACCCGTTCCCATGATGATGTCGTGATCGGCCAACACCAATCTCAGCTTCCCCGACAACACGTACAGCCATTCATAGCCGTCATGCACCTGCGGATTCGGCTCGGTCTGGTTTGCCGGGATGGTCATCTTGAATGCCTGCAGCCCACCCGGTTGCCGAGTCAGCGGCAAGACCGTTCGCCCACTGACGCTTCGAGGCGCACTCTGGATACGCGGATCGGCGACCTGTGGCGCCGCCACCAACTGGTCCAACGGCACTTGGTGGGCGAGCGCGATCGGGAGCAGCAACTCCAAACTCGGGCGACGCTCCCCCGCTTCGAGCCTCGACAGGGTGCTCTTCGAGATACCGGTCTCGGACAGCGCCGTGAGCGTGACATTGCGCTGTGTACGAATGCGTTTGAGGCGCGCGCCTATCTGCGAGATGGCGGCATCGATGTGCGGGCCGTTGACATTCATGGTCCGAGTCTGACGACGATTCCCAGAAATGGCAACAATAGTTGCTGAGCTGTCTCGTTCGCGGGCAACCTGTGCTCATGCGAACACACACTGAAACACAGGTCCTCGACACCGTGATCATCGGTGGTGGAGCCGCCGGACTCAGCGCAGCCCTGGTGTTGGGGCGCGCTCGGCGCAGCGTCGCCGTCATCGATTCCGGCACTCCCCGCAACGCACCCGCGGCACACATGCACG
>NZ_JBEOXI010001258.1:0-1043 GCF_040296465.1 Streptomyces sp. NPDC002130 | reverse complement strand
GCGCGACGGGGAGAACGTCGACGGGGGCGGACGCCGGCCAGGGGCCGGGGTGCTCGAACAACACCCACAGATGTGTCGTTCCGGCGCGACCGATCATCGGTTCGCCTGCAGTTGACGACTGCCGTGTACAGGCGTGAGGGCGTCGACTGGTTTGTGGATTGGCGACAAATTCCGAAAGGCACTGCATTGATGCCTTCCCCAGGACACCGTCGCCGTGGCAGGGAAGGGAAGACATGATGAGGCTCCAGTCTCGTAGGTTAGGCTCACCAGACTATTGGATGGTGAATCCTTTGCTCAGCCGTGGTGAATGCCCGTGGCTGTGACGGTCGGAAGCAGTCGGTAACAGGAGTGTTGGGAATGAAACGCAGTAACTCGCGGACGAAGTACGTGCTGGGTGGTTTTGTTCTCGCCGCCGTCGTGGCAACGACAACGGCGTGTGGAAGTGACGACACGACGGATACCGGCAGTCAGTCTGCCGACACCGTGCACGCGGTCACCCACGCCCGCGGAACCACCGACGTCCCGATGGATCCGCAGCGAGTTGTCGTGCTCGAGCCGGTTCAGCTCGACACGTCGGTAGCGCTGGGCGTGATCCCCGTGGGCACCGCGGTACTGAGCGAGACGACCGGTGTTCCCGCGTACCTCGGTGAGGAGGCCGCGGAGATCGAGATGGTCGGCACCGTCGCGGCACCGAACCTCGAGAAGATCGTCGCCCTGAGCCCGGACCTGATCATCGGAACGGAAACACGGCACGGTGATCTGTACGAGCAGCTCGCTGCCATCGCGCCGACCGTCTACATGGCAACCCAGACCGATCCGTGGCAGGACAACGTCCAGTTCGTCGCAGAGGCGTTGAACAAGACCGATCAGGCAGGTGAACTGCTCGGTGACTACACGGCACGCTGCGAGGAAGTGGCGAGCAAGCACAGCACCGAGGGCAAGACCGGGTTCGGCGAACGGGTGCCCCTCGACGTGGTCTGGTCCGACGGCTCGGACCCGGAGCGGATGCACAACTACTACACGTACCTGTACAACCGCACGGC
>NZ_JBEOXI010001257.1:0-1043 GCF_040296465.1 Streptomyces sp. NPDC002130 | reverse complement strand
GCCCGGAAGGCGGGCACTTCGCCCGCGACCTTCTATCAGTACTGTCAACAATTCGAAATCCGTCGCCTCGAGATTTTTGTTCTCGAGACTTCTGGATTCGAAATTTCCGGCTCCGCCCCCGGTGCCCCCCCGATAACTGTGCACGGGCGGATATTAGCCCAGTCGGTAGGTTTCGGAAGGGCCAAGGGCGATCACTTTGCAGCAGTGAAAGCAATCTCCGAGATGGATGTCTGGTTTTGTCCGGATTCGGTGCTGAGCTGCGTAATCCAAACCAGGACATACTGACCCGAGCCATCCGACGTGACTGGAATGTCGGTCACACCGTTCTTCAGGACACCCGATCCGATTTCCTTGGTCTGATCCAGTGAAGTATTCGCAGAAGGGGCAGAACGGATTTCAACGACGGTTCCCGGCGAATCAGACGTGATCGCAACGTTCTTCAGGTTGGCGGCATCGGCAAGACTCACCATCAGGCCGACACCGTTCTTCAGTGACGGGAACGGCTGGAAGTACGAGTCCGACGACCACGCAGTGGCCGGATTGCCGTCGATGGCGTTCTTGGCCGTTGCCGGTTGATCCGGCGTGCCCTGGGGTGAGAACACCGTTACGGCCGAGGCAGCTACCGGCACGGTTGCCGCCGCCGGTGCGGGCGCGGGTGAATTGTTCTCGGGCGCAGTGGCTTCGGTGGTCAATCCGAAACTCTGCTCGCTGAGAGGGGTGTCGTTACTACCACCCGAGAGGAAGCTCGCCACCCACACCACAAGGAGAATCAGGACGATCACGGTGAAGACACCGAGCGCCGTCAGTGCCGCGAGCATCCGCGTCGACTTCTTCTTCTCGGCCTCGATGGCTTCGGGGTCGTTCAGTGCATGACCGGACGCTCCCTGTTCGCGGTGGCCGAGACGAAGTGCCGGAATCATTTCTGTCTTGTCGTTGACGACGGATGCCTGATCGAGGATGTGCTGCACGGTGGCAGCAGTGCGGGTGCGTGACGTCGAGAGGATCCGGGAGTATCTGGAGAACCTGCACGGGCTGGTCTACCG
>NZ_JBEOXI010001256.1:0-1044 GCF_040296465.1 Streptomyces sp. NPDC002130 | reverse complement strand
GGTCACGAGGAACTGGGCGGACAGCGGCCCGGCCTCCAGGGTCTGCACGAGTGCTGGTGTCGGTGTGAACGAATCGGAGGTCCGGCCCGTTCTCGACGCTCGACTGCTTCTGTCGGCCGTTGCCGCGTGGGGGAGTAGCGCGGTGGGGATCCTGTTCGGCGCGGTCGCCGCGTGGGTACTTGCGGTGGCGTGCGCGGTTCCAGCGGCAATCCTGGCTGTCGTGGTCGTGCGCCGGACATCTACGGGGTGGGTGCGAATCATGTTGGTGGCATTACTGTTCGGTGCCGGGTGCAGTGTCGTCAGCGGATGGCGGGCGTTCGAGGGGGAGAGTCACCCACTGGCCCGAGCTGCCCTCGAAGGAGCCTGGGTGAGTGTCGACGTGGAACCAACTGAGGATCCGCACGTGGTCTCTGGCGCAGTGGGTCAAGGTCAGGTCTTCTTCAGGGCAACCGTCAATTCGGTGACTGCCCGGAATCACAGGTACTCCGGAGGCGGATTGGTCACGATCCGGGCGCCCAGTTCGTCGTGGCTCGACGTTGTTCCAGGGCAGAGCCTCACGGTTCGCGGCCGGGCGAGTAAGCCATGGCGCAGCGATTCCACACTCGCCGTCATCACGTCCGAAGGGCCTCCCGTCGCGGTGGGAGAAGCGCCCTGGTACCAGCGATGGGCGAGTGTGGTGCGTACTCGTTTCGCCGCTGCGTGCTCGGCTGCGCTCCCGCCGGATCAGGCGGGTCTGCTGCCTGGCCTGGTCGTCGGAGACACGTCGTCGCTGTCGCCGGTGGTGAAGGACAACTTCACTGTTGCCGGGCTTTCCCACCTCACTGCGGTCTCCGGCGCCAACATCAGCATTCTGCTGGGGGCCGTTCTGCTGTTGGTCAGAGCGGCGGCACTGAGCCCGCGGGTCGGCGCCGCTTTGGCGCTGGTGGCCCTCGCCTATACGGCCTTCAGCGGTGCCTCGGAGCTGCTGAGTGCTCTGCCAGTGCGCTGGTGGGGCTCGGCGTGGCCATGGGGTCGGGAGCGCTGAGGGGCGTGCGGCCCGACCAC
>NZ_JBEOXI010001255.1:0-1044 GCF_040296465.1 Streptomyces sp. NPDC002130 | reverse complement strand
GTGCCTGTTCGGTGTCAATGGTTTTCGACGCCGGTGATCAAAGACTCTTCGCGATGATGCCCTTCATCACTTCGTTGGCGCCGGCGTAGATCTTCTGGACGCGGGAGTCCTCGTACATGCGCGCGATCGGGTATTCACGCATGTAGCCGTATCCGCCGTAGAGCTGCACGCACCGGTCGACGACGGCGCATTGCTGCTCGGTGAGCCAGTACTTGACCATCGCGGCGTCTGCGCCGTCCAGCTCGCCGTTGAGGTGATCCTCGATGCAGTTGTCGAGGAAGACACGGCAGGTGCGTGCGATCGTCTGGCACTCGGCCAGCTCGAAGGCGGTGTTCTGGAACTCGAAGAGGCTGTGCCCGAACGCTTGACGCGCCTTGGTGTACGCGACGGTCTCCTCGACGGCACGCTCGATGGTGCCGATGGCCTGCGCGCCGATGATGAGGCGTTCCTGCACCAACTGTGCCATCAGCTGACCGAAACCGAGCCCCTCGGACTCACCGAGGAGGTTCGAGACGGGAACGCGGACATCGGTGAAGGACAGCTCGGACGTATCGGCGCCGTGCTGACCGACCTTGTCGAGGACGCGGCCGACTGCAAAGCCTTCGCAGTCACGAAGATCCACGATCAGGAGCGAGACGCCCTTGGCGCCGGCCTTGGGATCGGTCTTGACGGCGAGGACGATCATGTCTGCGCTGCCACCGTTGGTGATGAAGGTCTTCGACCCGTTCACGACGTAGTGGTCACCGTCGCGGATCGCGGACGTGGTGATTGCCTTGAGGTCGGAACCTGTTCCCGGCTCGGTCATTCCGATGGCACCGAGGATTTCGCCCGTCGCCATCCCTGGCAGCCAGGCCTTCTTCTGCTCTTCACTTCCGTACTCGAGCACGTAGTGGGCGACGATGCCACTGTGCACGGAGTTACCGAGTGCATAGTCACCGCAGTAGCCCTGCGCCTCGAAGACAGCGAGATCGTGTGCGAAGGTTCCACCGCCCCCGCCGTATTCCTCGGGAATCGAGCAGCACAGCAGGCCGAGCTTGCCGGCTT
>NZ_JBEOXI010001254.1:0-1045 GCF_040296465.1 Streptomyces sp. NPDC002130 | reverse complement strand
TGGGGATTCGAGCGCGGGGAAGGAGCATGGCGATCTCGTGGACGAATTGACCGTCGCGGGTGTGGTGACCCACATCATCGGCGGCGCGGATGTCGCTGGCGAACTCGACGCCAAGCGTGCCATCGAACAGGGCACACGACTGGCCGCGAAGATCTGACCGGCTACGCTGACTGATCGTGAGCCTGCCGACACCCACAACCACAGCCCGCGCCGTAGTGACCGGCGCCTCCTCCGGCATCGGAGAGGCACTGGCCGCTGATCTGGCATCACGCGGACACTCCCTGATCCTCGTCGCCCGTCGCGGCGAGGTCATGGAGGTCCTCGCCGAGAAGCTTCGCGCCGCGCACGGCGTCGAGGTGGAGGTCCGTGCATCGGACCTCTCCGACAGCGCGGCGCGTGCCGTTCTCGTCGAGGAGCTCGGTGGCCGCGACATCAGCATCCTGTGCAACAACGCCGGTATCGCCACCTTCGGGCCGATCGCCGAGCTGGACCCGGCATACGAGCGCGACCAGGTCGAGCTCAACGCCGTTGCAGTGCACGACCTCACGCTGGCCGTGCTTCCGGGCATGCTCGCACGCAAGTCCGGAGCCATCCTGATGGTCGGATCCGCGGCCGGCAACATGCCGATCCCCAACAACGCGACGTACGCCGCCACGAAAGCGTTCGTGAACACCTTCGCGGAATCGTTGCGCGGTGAGCTCAAGGGCACCGGAGTGAACGTCACCCTGCTCGCCCCAGGCCCTGTACGCACCGAAACTCCGGACCCGGCCGAAGCGTCGATCGTCGACAAGCTCGTCCCGGACTTCTTCTGGATCTCGAGCGAGTACACCGCCAAGGTCTCGCTCGACGGCCTGGCCGAGAACAAGATGCGCGTCGTACCGGGCATCTTGAGCAAGGCGATGTCCGTCGCGGGCGGTTACAGCCCGCGTGCCGTCGTTGCGCCCATCGTGGGCACGTTCTACAAGAAGCTCGGCGGCTGATTCACGCAAACTTCTCAGAGCAGGCCATAGCAGACCGTAAAGTCGGTTAATGGCGATGCGACGAA
>NZ_JBEOXI010001253.1:0-1045 GCF_040296465.1 Streptomyces sp. NPDC002130 | reverse complement strand
CGCTCCGGTGGGGGTGGCCTTCCATCTGGACACGACGAGCGTCGCGGAGAAGGCGACCGCCCTCGAAGGGTGCCTGGCCGCACTGGCGCGGACTACCCGCTCAGGCAGCAGCAGCGCGCCGCCGAAACGAAACGCGCGCGCTTCCTCCGGACAACGTGTGCTCCCCAACGGGGATGCGAGCCGACGATCGAAAATCCAGTGAGCGGCCTCGTGCCCCAAACTGAGACGCTGGACCGCTCCAGGCAGTTGACTCGTGAGCGCTACCAGCGGGCGTTCGGTTCCAAGGTTCGGGCGGGACACCCCAACGTGATCCGATGCGCCTTCAAAGCTGTCATCCAAGTCGTTGACGACACCGACGCCGTGACGTTCCAGCAGTCGAGTGACGTTCTTGACCGGATCTTCTGGTCCCAGACCTGCGGATCGTCGGAGGGCTTCGGCACATTCCTCGGGATCGTTGTTGAACTCGGCAGGGTCCGGCAGTTCGCTCGTCCGGAACTCCGACGCCGCGGAGATGGCATTGAACAAACGAGCAGCTTCGGAGTAGAGACGCTTCACACGACGTTCGTCACGAGCGCTCGCGCGGGCACGCTTACGGAAGGTGAACTGGCCGGCGTCCGTCTCCCCGTCTGGCATCTGGAAGAAGCTGAGCGGGAGCGAATAGGTTTCGGAAAGTTTGACCGCGAGGGACTCGGGCAACGGTCGTGAACCCTTCTGCACCAACGACAAAAAGCTCTGCGATACCTCCGCAGAGGTCGCGAGCTCTTGCTGTGTCAGGCCTTTGAGGTCACGAAGGGCCAGCAGTCGGGGTCCGAGCAGCTCTCGGTCAGTGTTGTTGTCAATCATTCTTCGTTTTCTGCGCGATCGATATTTGCCTCGCCGAAGAAGTCCTCATCGTCTGAGTCTCCGGAGAAGGTCATGTCGGTAAAGATGGTGCCGTCGGGCCGGACGGCGATGTCGAGATCGTAGGGCACTGCCTGGCCGTAGACGCCTGCGGCGAGCGGCCGAACGATCCGAAGAGTGAATCCTTCTGCGACGCTTTCCTTTT
>NZ_JBEOXI010001252.1:0-1045 GCF_040296465.1 Streptomyces sp. NPDC002130 | reverse complement strand
GCTGCGCCAGTATCTCGGTACGCCACCATTGCAGCGCGGCGCACCGGATGTCAGTTGAACAAATGCTCCGTGTTCCCCGGTGGTGGAAACGCAATGTCGATCGGCACTGCCGATTCAGATTCAACGGTGTGACCGTCGACGACGGCCGCGAGATCCGCAGCAGTGATCACACGCAGATGCTTCGTTGCCTGATACAGCGTCGACTCCAATGCAGAGCGGGTACTGATGGTGTGCTCCTCAGCCATACTCAGATCCTTTCGATTCGTTTTCGGTCGTACATCAAACTCCACGTGAAGATCGGGCAGTAGTCACATCGTCAGATAGTTCCCGACCATGATGATCGCGTTGTAGACGCCGTGCGTTGCGATCGCCGGCCATAACGAGCGCGTGTAGAGCGCGATGGCCGTAAACGCTATTGCGTTCACACCAGCGTTGACGACGTTGCCGGTACCGAAGTCTGAATGAACGAGCGCAAAAGCCACCACGGTCAGCAGAGAGATCCCTGTCAGGAGGACCCAGTTCCGGGGTCGCGCACGCTGCACCGCCAACACGACTGACCGGAATATGACTTCCTCCGCGAGTGCCGCACCGATGAACGCTGTAGCCAGTGCTGTGAGGATTCCTCCTCGCAGGTACTGATCACGTCGCTGCTGTCTCGCCGCAATCTGTTCGGGATCGGTCACAGTGAACAGCTCAGGATCGAGGGACCCGATCGCGAACCACATCAGAAACAAGCCCAAACCGAGAAGCGAAGGGACGAGCACACCCCACACAGCTACTCGCACCCACACTGGAGAGCGCGAAGACGGTCGGGGAACCACGAACCCGAGCCACTTCAGAGATCTCCGAACCCCGACCCACATCCAGCGGCCTGTTCGAGACCATTCACCACGATCAAACTTCGGTCGTCGGGATCCAGACTTTCGCGACTCCCAGACGAGAACAGTGAAGCCCGGAACTCGCGGCGCTGTACCCGGAGATCGAGGTGGACCCCGATGTGCTGTACACCGACGACCGCCGCGTTCTGACCTCCGCGGGGGTCGCT
>NZ_JBEOXI010001251.1:0-1046 GCF_040296465.1 Streptomyces sp. NPDC002130 | reverse complement strand
TATCGACAACCCGGACCACCGCGGCAATAACTCCTGAACACGAACGACTCCTGCCATGAAAAATCCCCCCGCTTCTTTCGAGGTGGGGGGATTTTCTACGAACTAACCGCTAGCGGTAGTCGTTGCTGAAGCCGTAGTCGTCCAGCGGAACTGCAGCACCGGTGTTCTGGCCGAAGCCGTCCGGGCTGTAGTACTGGTCGTCGTACGACGGCACTGCGTAAGCAGCGGCGCGTGCCTCTTCGGTGGGCTGAACCTGGATGTTGCGGTAACGGTTGATACCGGTACCGGCAGGGATCAGCTTGCCGATGATGACATTTTCCTTCAGACCGATCAGCTTGTCCGAGCGGCAGTTGATAGCCGCGTCGGTCAAGACACGAGTGGTCTCCTGGAACGATGCCGCGGACAGCCACGAATCCGTCGCGAGCGACGCCTTCGTGATACCCATGAGCACCGGACGGCCGGCTGCGGGCTCGCCACCCTCGGCGACAACGCGGCGGTTTGCCGACTCGAACTCGGCGCGCTCGGTGAGCGAACCGGGCAGGAACTCGGTGGCACCGGAATCGATGATCGTCACGCGACGAAGCATCTGGCGCACGATGACCTCGATGTGCTTGTCGTGGATCGACACACCCTGGCTCCGGTACACCTCCTGGACCTCGTTGACCAAGTGGATCTGAACCTGACGCGGACCCATGACTCGCAGGACCTCGTGGGGATCGGCAGCACCTTCCATGAGCTGCTGTCCGACCTCGACGTGGTCACCGTCAGCCAAGAGGCTTTCGCGACCGTCGGCGTGCTTGAAGACGCGCAGACGCTGACGCTTGCTGAGCTTGTCGTAGACAACCTCTTCGCCGCCGTCGTCCGGAACGATGGTGATCTTGTAGAAACGATCGCCGTCTTCGAGCTGTACCCGACCGGTGACGTCCGCGATAGGAGCCTTGCCCTTGGGCACACACGCCGTGCAGGGCGACCGGCGTACGCGCGTAATGAATGCCGTAGTTGGCCAGCGGCGTCTCGTGGTGCAAAACCTCCAGCACCGCGTCCGT
>NZ_JBEOXI010001250.1:0-1047 GCF_040296465.1 Streptomyces sp. NPDC002130 | reverse complement strand
CTGGGGCGCATATGCCGGTGACGTGACTGTGAAAACACTCTCGGCCAGTAGGGATGCGGCCATCGCCACGGCTGAGAAGGTCACTCGCCGAGAAGGTGCTGACGGTGCCGCCGACGTCTTCCGTTCGGTACGGAAGTCGAGTGGGCTACTCGACCCCACTGAACTTCCCATCGAAGACTTCGACGAACTCAACGTCGCGCAGGCCGTCTCCGCGGTGAAGGAACTGACCGAGGCCGCCCAAGTGCGAGATATCGTCGCGTACGAGGAAGCGCACAAGAACCGACATGGCGTTGTCTCCGCTGCTCAGGCAAGGCTGGCAGCGATCGCCCAGGAAGTCGTCGGTATCAACTAGATCGTTCGACCGCGACGCTCGGCGTTGTCTCGTCGAACCCGATGCGCGAGATCCAGACTTACGAAACCGAATCGAAAGGCACGAAACATGGTCGAAGTCACCCGAAAGTTCACCGCCGAAGTACCGATCGAGAAGGCGGCCGCGTTTCTCCGCGACTTCGCCAACGCCCCACTGTGGGATCCGGGCACCGAGAGTTGCACCCAGACCTCGGATGGCCCGATCGGTATCGGAACCCAGTGGCACAACGTGTCCAAGCTGTTCGGCATCGGCACCGAACTGACCTACACCTTGGTGACCGACGAGCCGAATCACATTGTGCTCGAAGGAAAGAACAAGACCGCCACGAGTACTGACGACATCACCTTGACCGCAATCGGCGCGAACTCGACTGAAATCGACTACCGAGCGAACGTCGAATTCAACGGCGCTGCCAAGATCGCCTCCCCACTGTTGAAAGCGGGATTCGAGGCCAAGGTGGCACCCGAGACAGTCAAGAAGATGACCGGGGCTCTCGAGGCCCTCTGATCGGCAAGTTGCGTCAGGGTTTGGTCGCCGACGTCAGCGCCGATTCGCGATCCGTCGAACCCAGCGCAGCGCGCGCGGAATCGAGAATTGCCTCGGAGAGGGGGGATCCCCCGGGTGCGGATGGTGGACCTGGCGGGTGCCCACCTGATCGACCTCGACGTGATGTCCCC
>NZ_JBEOXI010001249.1:0-1047 GCF_040296465.1 Streptomyces sp. NPDC002130 | reverse complement strand
GCCAACTCGCATCAACGCTGCCGACGACGTCCGATGCTGCCGAGGTTCGGCCGGAACCCGCTTCACCCGAGATTGCCACGGCGGTAGAACCCGCGCGCGCTCGCAACAGGTCTCGACGCAGACGCTCGCCCGGAGACGGTGCACGCTCGTGTGTTCGGCGGATCGGTGCCCGTTCCCGCTGGAGCGGTTCGACCAGGAAGAGCGCACCGCCGTCGGCGCCGGAAATCCGGTCGGCTTGAACTCGCGCCAGCGCACCGGACGCCAATTCGACTGTCACCAATCGTGATTGGTCCGGGTTGAGGTCGGCAATCAAGGAACGCAGCGATACGTGGTCGGCGGTGTCGAGCAGATCCAAGGCGGTTCGGTTGCTCAGCAGGATGTCGTCACCGATGGCCGCGACGGCGATGTGGCGTTGATGTGACACTCGCTGAAACGCGTCGACCAACCGCTGCTCCGACGCTTTGGAGCCTTCGAGCAGCCGCTTCTCGATATCTGCTGCCGCACGCGCAAGGAAGGGCGCGAACAGTGGGTTAGCCTGCGAGACAACGCCGGTCATGTCGAGAATGCCTTCGACGCGACGTGTGACGGGATGCAGGATCGGCTGGCCGTAGCAGCTCAACCCCTTGAGGCTGTCGAGAAAATGCTCGTCACCGTGGATCACGACACTTCGTCCGACCTCGAGCGGCGTACCGAGCGCATTGGTGCCGGCGTGCTCTTCACCGAAGCGTGAACCGTTGACAACACCCAACCGCTCGATCGTCCGCTCGACGCGACTGTCGGAGTACACCGAGGCCACCACTCGGCAATCCCGATCGGCCAGCAGCACACAGAACCCGGTGCCCGCGATCTGTTGCGACACCTCGTCGAGCACGGGTGCGGCGGCCCGGAGTAGACGCGACTCGCCGTCCTGCTCCTCGGTGTCCACGGCGATTGCCGACGACGGATCGAGGCCACTGAGTCGAGAGCGCTTCCAGGAGAGCGCGATCTCGGTCGTCCCGGTCCAGCCCGGGCTGGGATGCGCGGCGACACCGACCGGCTTGACGATCA
>NZ_JBEOXI010001248.1:0-1048 GCF_040296465.1 Streptomyces sp. NPDC002130 | reverse complement strand
AGGGCAAGTGGACGGTGAAGAACACCGGCACCACGACCCTCAGCTCCTGGACCGTCGAGTGGGACTTCCCCTCCGGCGACGGACACGACGCCTTCCCACGGGTCTCCGAAGCACATCGATATGTATCCGCGGACGGGAAGTCCCAGGGCTCGAGCGGCGGTCGTGACCTCGGCAGCCGCGGCGATCGCGCCGTCGACCGTGGAATTGAGGTTGCGTTTCGCGAATTCCTCTGTGGCGCTGACGAATACTGCAACTTCACGCGCTCCGGCGGCGACGGCCCGCTCGAGACCTTTGCGGTTCGGGACGAGAACGACCGTACGTACCGAGTTCGGCAGGTGGAGCCGACCCATCAATTCTTCCGCGTCCGCAAGTTGCGGGATCCATCGAGGTGAGACGAAACTCGTCAACTCGACAGTGCGGGAACCGGCCGCGACCAGGCGTTCGATGAACTGGGCCTTCGTCTCGGTCGGGATCACCGCGGTTTCCGCTTGAAGTCCGTCTCGAGGCCCGACTTCGTAGACCCGGACCGAGGTCGGTAGGCCCGGCGCCGACACTCGATGAGGCGCCGGTTTCCACACTGGTGATCCTGCAACTGTTTCCGTCATTGTCGTCAGTTTCCGCCGCGGATCTCGGCGAGAACCTTCTCGGCATGCTCGACGCGAATGCTCTTGTCCGCGATCAGGCGTGCGACCACGGCGTCGATCTCGCTCTTCTGCGCTCCGGCGGTGGCAGCGATGTTGCGGGCGTGCAGTCCCATGTGTCCGCGCTGGACACCCTCCCCGGCGAGAACGCGGACAGCAGCCAGGTTCTGGGCGAGACCGACTGCAAGAATGATGCCGGCGAGTTCCTCGGCACTCTCGACGCCGAGCATCTTGATCGCGGCCTGCGCTACGGGGTGCACCTTGGTGGCCCCGCCGACGAGGCCGACCGGCATGGGTAGCTCGAGGGTGCCGACGATGTTTCCGTCGGCGTTCTTCTCGAAATGCGAGAGCGAGGAGTAGATTCCGTCGGCGTTGACTGCGTGGGAGTGGCACCCGGCTTCGACTGC
>NZ_JBEOXI010001247.1:0-1048 GCF_040296465.1 Streptomyces sp. NPDC002130 | reverse complement strand
GCTCGGCGCAGGTGGAATCCAAGACTCGCGGAGACCACGCGCTCCACCAACTCGCGCTGACTGAATGCTGTGAGAATGACAACAGGAGCGATGCGTTTGGCGGCAATCTCCGAAGCGGCGTCGATGCCGTCTCTCCTGGGCATCTTCACGTCCATGATGACCAGATCAGGCTTGAGCGACTCGGCCAACTCCACCGCGACCTGCCCGTCACCCGCCTCACCGACGACGTCGTAGCCCTCTTCGCGAAGCATCTCGACCAGATCCATACGGATCAACGCCTCGTCTTCAGCGACGACAACACGACGGGGTGCGAGCTGATTGCCTTGCGGCTGCGGCGAATTCATGGCCACCATCCTCCTCCATCGAACCGCCCCGACACGAGACGCGAACGATTAGAGGGTACCGGTGTTTGACATTGAAATCGCATCTTCTAATGTAGTCATCGCAACAAGCCCTCGTATCCCAATTGGCAGAGGAAACGGATTCAAAACCCGTCCAGTGTGAGTTCGAGTCTCACCGAGGGCACCACCTGCCGCAGCCGCCGCACCGCAAGGTTCGGCATTCGGCTGTACCCCAGATCAACCGCGGCTAGATTCGATCCATGAACGGTCGTCGGCTGATTGCTCTGCTCGGAGCCATCTTTATTTTCGTGCTGCTCTCCGGGTGTCAGACTGACGACCAATCCGACACCGCCCGCGAATCCAACACCGCCCGCGAATCCAACACTGCCGGCGAATCTTCCACCCAGGCCGTCCTCGATGCTGCAACACAGACCGGCACCCTTCAGGTCGGCTCTCCCCCGACCGATGCCCCATCCACCGAGATCTCCATGCTTCCCCCGTTGCCGAACGACACGGAGATCCCTTCACCGAATCCGCGCGTCGAGGTGACCGAGATCGACGTGACCGATCACGATGGTTTCACTCGCATCACCTATCGCTTCGACGGAAGCGGATCTGTGTTCTGGAAAGCCGAATATGTCAGTGAAGCAATCCGAGCGGGTGACAGCACAGTCGTGGATGTCGGCAGTCGATCGATACTTCAGGTC
>NZ_JBEOXI010001246.1:0-1048 GCF_040296465.1 Streptomyces sp. NPDC002130 | reverse complement strand
ATCAACCCCGACCTGGATCTACTGGGCGTCGTTCTCGTAGCCGTGGGTACATCAGCGAAAACCGTGCTCAAACAAGCAAGGTCTGCGATTGCAGAGGCGTTCGGCAACGACGACGTCGTTTTCACGGCCACCGTTCGTCACTCCGAGGCCACCGCCCAGGCAACACGAGAGCGGGGCATGCTCGCAGCCGAACTCGATGCAGTCGTCCGAAGCGGTCCGAAATGGTACGACGTCATCAAAGGCAACGCCGAGCCTCAGGCTCTCGCGCCGAAATCGTCCAAATCCGTTGCAGACGACCTCTTTGCAGTTGCGCAAGAAGTTGTCACCCGCGTTGCAACAGCGGAAAGAGAGGAAGCACGGGTATGAATGACCGGCCCGACCGAAAGCTCACGGCGCTACCTCCGCGGAACGTGACTGGTGACCTGTCTCGAATGCAGAGATCCAACCGCACTCCCGCGCCGGTCGCCCCGCTTCCACAGCCCACACCGTCAGTGGTGGAAAAGCCTAAGCCCAAACGTATTACGGTTTACGTCGACCAAGAGGTATTCAGTCGCGCCCGAGGTGCTTACCGAAACACAAGCCACCTCGAGGACGACAAATCCTGGTCGCAATTCGTCGAGAAAGCGCTGGCGGCAGAGGCGGAACGCCGGGAGACAGTGCACAACAGTGGCAACCAATACGAAGCAGAAACCGGCGCACTTCCCAGCGGCCGCCCAATCTCAGACGACTGACCTACACAACGAAGGAGCCCCGCCGGATGCAACCGGCGAGGCTCCAGACCGGGAAACCACTTGAAGGAAGAAACCCGATCATGACCGACTTTAGCCTCAGGGCTGCCCGTATTCAGCTAGGCGCATTGCTCGCCGCACTCGCACTCGCAATCGTCATCGCACTCGGCATCACCACCGGCGCATTCATACTCTCCTTCGCCGTGCAACGAGACCTCGCCCGGCCTCACCACCGCCCCGCGCAAGCCCGCCGCCCACCGGGGCAAGGGCTGGGAGGAGGTCACGGAACAGGCCATCCGGGCCCTGGCGGGGCGCGGCAA
>NZ_JBEOXI010001245.1:0-1048 GCF_040296465.1 Streptomyces sp. NPDC002130 | reverse complement strand
GGAGCGGCTGGCCGTCGACGAGCTGCCGCAGAGCCCGCTGTTCGCCCTCGACCCGGAGGGCGACGACATCCGGGGCGTCACCCCGCCGGTGCCTCGGCCATTCACGGCATCAGCACCGAGTACGCGGCGCAACACGGCCAGAACTACTCCGAGGGCTACGAAGAGATTCGCGAGGCTCTGCACAATTCCTGGGCGCGCGATCACGCCGTCGTAGCGTTCAACGCCTCCTACGATCTGACGGTCATGCATGCCGAAGGTCTGCGCATCGGTAAGCCCGCCTTCGTTCCGGGGTTGGTCATCGATCCGTACGTGATCGATCGCGCGATGGACACGTTCCGCAAGGGCAAACGAACGCTCGCAGCCGTGTGCGAGCACTACGGGATTTCCCTCGAGGCTGCCCACGAAGCCGAGGCCGATGCCAAAGCAGCGGCGGCGTTGGCCCGCGAGCTCGCCGTACGGTTCCCCGACATCCTGGGGCTCGATCTCATGGTCGATCAGGCCGATTGGCATGCCGAGCGGCAACGCGATTTCGCCGAGTACCTACTCAGCCAAGGGAGGGACGTGGCAGATGTGAACGGCCAGTGGCCGATTCGCATCATCGCCTGACGCCCTCCCCGGCTCGGACGGTCGCGCGCGCTACTGCGGGACCGGCGGCCACACCGGCGCAATGGACCACGGACGCGCCGTTTCGAGTTGCGACGCAACCTGAATCAGCAAATCTTCACGCCCGAACGCGCCGACCAACTGCACGCCGATCGGCACACCGGCCGAGTCATGACCCATCGGCAAGGAAATCGCAGGCTGACCGGAACTGTTGAACGGACTGGTCAAGCCGCTGTATCCGGCCGAATGCTCCCAGATCGACATGGGATTTGCCGTATCGAGCAAACCGAGCGGAGCTGCCGGCCGAGCCATTGTCGGAGTCAGCAGCAGGTCGTGATCGACAAAGAACGCACCGATCACCTGGGCAGGCCGGATCGTCAATATCGTCGGCAACGCCGGCAAAGAACCCTCCCCCGGCCTCTTCCTCTCCGGTCTGGTCAACGCG
>NZ_JBEOXI010001244.1:0-1049 GCF_040296465.1 Streptomyces sp. NPDC002130 | reverse complement strand
GGCCCTTGACCAGTACCGGAAGCCTGGATTCGGCGTCGTCGGACTGACCGCCGGCCTCTTCGTCGACGCTCTCGACGTAAGCCTTGAGGAAGCCGGCGAACACGATGGTGCGACCCGAAGCGGAGAACGTGCAGTCCTCGCCGGTGCCTGCCGTGCCGGAGATGCGGAGCGTCAGCGTCGTACCGCGGGCGTCGGCCATCTGCGAAGCGACGGTCCGCTGCCAGATCAGTTCGTACAGCTTGAACTCGTCGGAATCGAGCTTGGAGTGCAGCTGACCCGGGGTCTGGAACACGTCGCCGGCGGGGCGGATCGCCTCGTGCGCTTCCTGCGCGTTCTTGACCTTGCGGGTGTACTGACGCGGCGTCGGATGCACGTATTCCGGACCGTACAACTCGGTGGCCTGCGCACGAGCGGCTGCGATCGCCGACTCCGACAGCGTCGTCGAGTCGGTACGCATGTAGGTGATGTAGCCGTTTTCGTACAGACGCTGTGCGATGCGCATGGCGCGCTCGGACGTGAAACGAAGCTTGCGGCCGGCTTCCTGCTGGAGCGTCGACGTCATGAACGGCGGGTACGGCTTGCGGGTGTACGGCTTGTCCTCGGCGGAGGAAACCGTGAGGTCGACGCCCTGCAACGCTTCCGCGAGACGACGGGCGTACGCCTCGTCGAGCACGGTGACCGCGCTGCCCTTGAGCTTTCCGTCAGCTCCGAAATCACGGCCGGAGGCGACACGCGAACCGTCGACGGAGACCAGGCGAGCACCGAAACTACGCGGGCTGGCCTCTGCACCGGCGTCGAGCGTCGCGGAAATGTCCCAGTACGACGCCGACTTGAACGCCATGCGCTCGCGTTCACGCTGGACGATGACGCGAGTGGCCACCGACTGGACGCGGCCGGCCGAGAGCTTCGGCATGACCTTCTTCCAGAGAACCGGGCTGACCTCGTAACCGTAGAGACGGTCGAGGATGCGGCGGGTTTCCTGAGCATCGACGAGGTCGGTGTCGAGTTCGCGGGTGTCTTCGGCCAGGCACAAGCGATTCACGTGCCCG
>NZ_JBEOXI010001243.1:0-1050 GCF_040296465.1 Streptomyces sp. NPDC002130 | reverse complement strand
GCGGCGGTTCCCGGCGCTCCGGCGCCGCTGGGGACGCTGCGCGGCGCTCCCCCGGGACCGGTGAGACCCGTTCAGGCCAAGGAAGTCGGCCTCATCGACGAGGTCGTCGGCTCGGTGGAGGAACTGGTTCCGGCTGCGAAGGCATGGATCAAGGCCAACCCCGAAGGCGGCGTTCAGCCGTGGGATGTCAAGGGCTACAAGATCCCTGGCGGAACCCCGTCCACCCCGGCATTCGCTGCCAACCTTCCGGCGTTCCCCGCGAACCTGCGCAAGCAGCTCAAGGGTGCTCCGATGCCGGCTCCGCGCGCCATCATGGCTGCAGCCGTCGAAGGCTCGCAGGTCGACATCGACAATGCGCTGCTCATCGAGGCTCGCTACTTCACCTCGCTGGTGACCGGCCGCGTCGCGAAGAACATGATTCAGGCGTTCTTCTTCGACCTGCAGTCGATCAACGGCGGCGGTTCACGTCCGGCAGGCATCGAGAAGTCCACCATCAAGAAGGTCGGCGTCCTCGGCGCAGGCATGATGGGCGCGGGCATCGCGTACGTCTCCGCGAAGGCCGGCTTCGACGTCGTCCTCAAGGACGTCACCATCGAGGCCGCCAACAAGGGTAAGGCGTACTCCGAAGGCATTGAGGCCAAGGCACTCTCGCGCGGCAAGACCACGCAGGAGAAGTCCGACGCACTCCTCGCCAAGATCACCCCGACGGCTGACCCGGCCGATTTCGCCGGCGTCGACTTCGTCATCGAAGCCGTCTTCGAGAGCCAGGAACTCAAGCACAAGGTGTTCCAGGAGATCGAGGACATCGTCGATCCCAAGGCGCTGCTGGGCTCGAACACCTCGACGCTGCCCATCACGGGTCTCGCCACCGGCGTGAAGCGTCAGGAAGACTTCATCGGCATCCACTTCTTCTCGCCCGTCGACAAGATGCCGCTGGTGGAGATCATCCGCGGTGAGACCAAGCAGCGCGACCTGGCAGAGAACTTCGGCCACGAGACGGTCGTCCTGAGCAAGAGCGAGCTGCGCGCCGAGCTGGGCTCGGACCACTAC
>NZ_JBEOXI010001242.1:0-1052 GCF_040296465.1 Streptomyces sp. NPDC002130 | reverse complement strand
CCGGAAAGGGGCGGTAGCACAGCTCGTCGATGAGGGCGAGGTGCTGGGCGATGTTCATGGGTTCAGTAAACCCGCCGCCACTGACACTTGGCGGGCATACGTGCCTCGCGCAACTGGAGCAGCAATGACACATAGGACCGTACAAACGGCGCATATCAATGTTCCTGTCGCACAGTCACATTCCCCTCCCCCATGTTTTGTGGGACCGCTGATGTGCTCGCGCGATCGAACATATTCGTCGTTTCGGCGGACCGCATCGAGAAATGAACAGCCGGAAACTTCCTCACTACAACGGATTACACCCCATGAGCATCTATCGCATGATCTGGTGGATTACCGCGGTCATCCTGGCCGCTTCAGGGGGGATCGCCGCAGCCATCACCGTCCAAACCGACATTCTGGTATCGGCGGTGACTGCCGCAGTGCTGATCGGAGGGGGTTCACCCTGGCTGCGACCGATCACACGTCGTACTACCCCACCACCGCGAACTCTCCTTCCGATTGCGCTACGAGACGGCGCTACGTGGGCGGCAGGGGTGGTCACTGTCATCGGATTGATCACGCTCGCCGGCGCTGCTGCCTTACCGTTGATACTGCTGATGGCCATCACCTCGGCTCCGGTGCATCGCTACATTGGCGGCAGAGTTGAGTTCACACAGGCACTCCTGTGCTCGCCGAAAAGTCCCCTGATACGCACCAGCACCGTCGATGTGCCGCTTCTTCCGTTGCCGGACTGCAGCCAACTCTCGGACGAAGCCCTGTGCCGATGTTGGCGCATGAGCTTGCCCGCGCTGCAGAACGGTCCCTCGACATCGCCCTCGACGACGGACGCGCTGCACCTCGCGCGTACCCGCGCGACTTACCTCGACGAAATCGAACGTCGCGATCCAAGGGGTTCCTCACCACACGAGATCACCCACCCCCACCACATCAGCCCTGATTCAACGCCCCTTGAGATGCCCATGAAACAAAAGAGAAAACACCACAATGCCCGACCAGGTTACAAATGTGGGTTATGTAGAATTTTGCGGCGGCGTTACGCAACATTTACC
>NZ_JBEOXI010001241.1:0-1052 GCF_040296465.1 Streptomyces sp. NPDC002130 | reverse complement strand
CCGCCGAGTCGACGGCATGGGCTACTCAGTTGCGCATGATGCAGTCCCAGATCCTGGCCAAGATCGCTGCTGCCGTCGGTGACGGTGTCGTGAAGACGCTGCGCATCACCGGTCCGAGCGCGCCTAGCTGGCGCAAGGGTGAAAGGCATGTGAAAGGCCGCGGACCTCGCGATACGTACGGCTGAGGAAAACTCAACCAGGCCCTGGTTCTACCTATTACTTCGTGTTACAGTTAAAACTCGCTAGTGAGTGAACTGTGTCACAAGGCTGTCGTTCCCTACCGATCGGCAGGCATGAAGGAGTAGCTAGATGTCGCAGAAGATATCGACACCCGCTTCGTCGTTCGCCGAGCCGGATCACATCCTGTTGCAGGCTCGCAATGTCGAGTTCGACTGGTCCGATCTGCCCATGCACTGGATTCCGGGCGATCCGTTCAGCACACACGTTCTCAACGTGCTCCATCTTCTCCTCCCTGCCGGTGAGGAATGGTTTGTCGAGACCTTCAAGGAAGCTCTTCCTCTCATCGAGGACGAGAAACTCCGTGAAGACGTCGTCGGATTCATCGGCCAAGAGGCGATGCACTCCAACGCGCACTCGGGCGTTCTGGTCCATCTCAAGGAAAACGGGCTCGATCCGACGCCGTACACGCAGCAGATGGAGTGGACATTCTCGAAACTGCTCGGACCGCGTCCGATGACAGGACTGCGTGCCGAGAATCATCTGGTGGAGCGCTTGGCGATCATCGCGGCCATCGAACACATCACCGCTTTCCTCGGTGACTGGGTGCTCAACGCCAAAGGACTCGACAAAGCCGGCATGCACCCGACCATGCTCGATCTGCTCCGCTGGCACGGCGCCGAAGAGGTCGAACACCGCTCCGTCGCGTACGACGTTATGCGCTACTTCGACAAGCGCGAGACACGCCGCATCCGAACGCAGATCGTCGTCACGCCGGCAATCGTGTGGCTGTGGATTCGCGGTACCCGGTTCTTGATGCGCAACGATCCCGAGCTTGCCGCTCAGGCTCCCAGCCGTCGACGCCCCCACCTGTC
>NZ_JBEOXI010001240.1:0-1053 GCF_040296465.1 Streptomyces sp. NPDC002130 | reverse complement strand
AGCAACAGCAGCATTATTCGCTGAATCACAGTCACGCTTCGTGATAACTGTAAAACGTGAAAATAAAGAGGCGTTTGAAAAAGCGGTAGAAGCAATCCAAGTTGGAGAAGTAACAAGTACAAATGAAGTACACGGAGGTCGTGTCTCCATCACGCTCAGCGACCCCGCGCTCTGGAATGGCACGTACGTCACCGGTTTTCAGCGCTGGTGACCTAGCTCGATCCATAGGGGAGACCGTCGAAATGAAGCTGAAAATGGGCCAACTGGTTGCATCCGCGACACTGGCCTCCGTGCTGCTCCTTTCGGGCTGCAATGAGACGGTCTCCGGTGCTCCGGTCGCCACAACCGTTGCCCCCACGTCAACCGAGTACAAGACCACCCTGGTTCCGCTTCCTGGAGTGGATTACCAGCGCTTTGAATGGCCCGGAACCGACACCCAGGTTCTCATGCCACTCGTGGACGGTTGGCAATTCCACTCCAATTTCGATGAGGACGTCGGTGACGGAGAGGGAGTCATTCTCTACAACTCGACTGGTCTCCCTGAGGGCCGGATCACTTCCGGAACAATCGCTTTCAACTCCTGGGAGAAGAAGTACGCCAAGGACGAGGAGCAGGCCACCGTCCAGGCTTATCAGGACCTGGCTCGGCTGGACGACTTCAAGCTGATCGAGAAGAAGAAGACGAACGCCAGCGGATGGGACGCGACAGTGGGAACTGCGACCTTGACTTTCAAGGATCCTGGCGCGGACCGTAAGCCTTTCTTCATCACCTTCGCCATCTACTCTCGGATGGAAGGTGGTCAGGCGAAGTCCTTCACGATCATGGCCCAGGACGAGTACGGCGATATTCAACAGGTCCAGGACTACAAGTTGAAGTTTGTCACCACCCCGCTGTTTCAGTGACGGGACCGGGAGCTCGGAGATTCGTACATGTTCCTCGTCTAGGTAGCCGGCGCTTCGGTGATAGCGTCGGCGGTGACGAGCATGTCGATTCCGGCCCGCACTTCACCCTCGAACGCTGGTCCGCCGGCACGGCGACGCCCTGGTCCTACCG
>NZ_JBEOXI010001239.1:0-1053 GCF_040296465.1 Streptomyces sp. NPDC002130 | reverse complement strand
CCATCGAGCGTTCGGAGACCGTCCGCGGACCCGACGTCGCACAACTACTCGGCGCCGTCGGAACTTTGTTGAACGGCAGTGGGTTGGCACAGGTCAAGACCATCGTGAGCGAGGCTGATCAGATTCTCGACGGCAGGGAAGAGACGATCCGCGATCTACTTGGGCGCCTGGACACTTTTCTCGGGACACTCGAAGACCGAAAGGAATCGATCAACTCGGCGCTGGACTCGCTGAATCGGCTGAGCGCTCTCATCGGCGACGAGAGCGCCACCATCGACGAAGGCTTGCGCACACTCACACCCGCATTGGGCGTGATCGCCGACCAACGACAACCGCTCCTCGATCTACTCGACGAAACCGACAGACTCAGTACCGCAACCAATTCCGTACTCGACCAGTCGGCCGACCAGATTTCCGAGATCACCGGACGACTGTCACCTATCCTCGACCAGTTCTCGGCAATGGGCCCGACACTGGGTGAGACGATGGCCAACCTGGACAACGCGAGAGTGCTCCTCGAGCGCGCCAGCCCGGGTGATTACGTGAACATCGACCTCGACGTCGATGTCGAGGGCACCGTGACCGGAGTGCTCAACGAGATAATTCCGGGCGCCGCACCGCCACTGCCACCTCTGCCCGACTCCGATCGGGAACTGCCGATGACGACACCCCTGCAAGGAGGAACGCGATGAAGAACCGAACCGTCTATTTCGAGATCGTCGCCTTTCTCCTCATCGCGGTGGTCAGCACGACGTACGTACTCCGGCAAGTCGGTGCTGGCGATCCCTTCACCGGAACATTCTCGGTCACCGTCGAATTGGAGAACGCGGCTGGAATCGCTCCGGGTTCGGAAGTGGCCTATCGCGGAGTCACCGTCGGCGACGTCGAGTCGGTGGAGGTTGACTCTGCCCGGGACCTCGTCGTGATGACGCTGAGCATCGCCGCCGACCAACAGATCCCCGACGTCCTCGTCGTACTTCTCCGGCACACAGTGCTTGGCCACGTCCTCGCCGACGATCTGCGGCCAGCGGCCCATCACACCGCCCACGGCGG
>NZ_JBEOXI010001238.1:0-1054 GCF_040296465.1 Streptomyces sp. NPDC002130 | reverse complement strand
TTCACGGCCTACGTCGAGAAGCAGGCGCCCGGCGCCCGCCATCTGAGGCCTTCGAGTCGGGGTGTAGGCGCGCAACGCATTAGCGTCCCGAGTCGACCATCCGGCTTTCGAAGGACCACTCATGAAAACTCGTTCCGTACTGCTCGCGGCTTGCGTCGCGCTGACGCTCTCCGCCTGTGGAACCTCAGGTGACTCCGGATCGGACACCGAAGCTTCGGGTGCCGCCGAGGCGGGGGCGTTCCCCGTGACCGTCGACCACGCCTACGGCTCGACGACGATCGACGCGGAGCCGATGCGCATCGTGACCATCGGATGGAGTGGCCAGGATTCGGTGATCGCGCTGAACAAGGTTCCGGTCGCCATGGAGAGCTTCTCCGGTGACGGCATCGAGAACAACATCCTGCCCTGGGACGCTTCGCGTCTGAACGGTGCCAAGCCCGTTCTCATGACGACCAATCCCGATATCCCGTTCGAGCAGATCCTCGGGCTCGATCCCGACGTGATCCTCGCCGTCTACTCCGGCATCGACGAGGGCGAGTACAAGCGCCTCAGCGACATCGCGCCGACTGTCGCGTTCCCCGACCAGCCGTGGGATACGGCGTGGGACAAGCAGATGAGCATGATCGGCGCGGCACTCGGACAGCCGGCGCAGGCGCAGACGCTGATCGACGAGACCGGGGCGTACTTCGAGAAGCAAGCCGCAGATCACCCCCAGTTCCAGGGCAAAACCGCCACGTATGCAATGCGCACCGACGAGGGTTTGATCGTATTCTGCGGCACCGACCCGCGGATCCGTCTTCTCGGCCAGCTCGGGCTGAAGACCTCGCCCGGTGTCGACGCGGTGTCATGCCACAAGCTCCGATCACTGATTTGATCCCGAATTCGACTGCCCCGATGACCTTCCGTCTGCCCTGAACTCTTCGGACGCGATGTGCGGGAGAGGTCCCACTGTCCACCCGCAACGAATCCAAAGGTTTCACTTCACGACGACCACCATCACGGACGAGGGCAGTCGTCGACTGCTTGGGACACCATGGTCCTTCATCGAATCTTC
>NZ_JBEOXI010001237.1:0-1054 GCF_040296465.1 Streptomyces sp. NPDC002130 | reverse complement strand
GACGCCAGGTCAGTATGTTTCGATCATCGTCGTCTTCGCCTTCGCGGTCGGCTGGTGCGAGTGGCGCCTGGGCACCAAGAACGCGGCCATCGTCACGATCAGCGGTCAGTTGGCGGGCGAACTGGGTGCATCGCTCCTCCTCTGGGCCGGCAGCCACACCGACTGGGATTGGGCCCGCAACCTCGCCACCCACCGCGACGTCGGTGTCACCACCGCCATCATCGCCGCACTCGCCGCAACCACCGCAACTCTGCGCTCACCCTGGCGAATGCGAGTGCGCGCCATCCTGTGTGCGTACATCGCCATCGCATTTCTCTTCGAAGGCCGCCTCGCCGACGTACAGCACCTCATCGCGGTCGCGATCTTCCTCCCGGTGGGCGAGAAGTTCTTCGGCGACGGAGAGCGTGGGTTCATCCCCCGAACCCGACGTGAGATCCGTCTGCTCGGATTCATCGGCCTGCTCCTGATCGGCGTGGTCGAGATCGCCGTCTGGTTGTTCCCCGGAAGCGGACCGTTCGGGCCGACGGAAGCCGAAACCGGTTCGGGCTGGACCGCATTGGTCGACGTGATCATCGTTGCCCTGATCGCGGATCAGTTGCGACGAGGTCGCCGCTGGGCCTGGTGGGTTGCTGTGGTCTTCGGTTCTCTGACGGTTTTGGCCACCGCCCTCGTCCTCGGTTCGGTCATCTTCTTCGACTACGAAAGCGCCGGCGCCGTCACGGTCGGTACCGCGCTGCTCTGGCTTCTCGAACTCATCTTGTTGATCAAGGGCCGTCACGCTTTTCACGTGCCGATGCGGCGCAAGATTCGAGGCGGGCCGCTGTCCGGGAACGATCCTCGCGCCGCTGCTCGGGAACTGCTCAAACAGCACGGCGGCGGAACCATGTCGTGGATGACGACGTGGGACGGCAACAATTACTACTTCGGTGAGTCGGGTGAGAGCGTCGTTGCATTCCAACGCCGGACTCAGCCAGGCCGTGGACCGCAGCGTCCGGGTGCTCGGGGGTGTTGTTGATGTGCGACCAGTCGACGAGGGTGGTGATCCCGGCGTTGA
>NZ_JBEOXI010001236.1:0-1054 GCF_040296465.1 Streptomyces sp. NPDC002130 | reverse complement strand
CTCGCCGTCGCCCGCGAGTTCTTCGCGCTACCGACTGCCGAGAAGCTCGCGATCGAGAACGTCCGCAGCCCGCACTTCCGTGGGTACACCAGGCTCGGCGGCGAACTGACCGAAGGCAAGCAGGACTGGCGCGAGCAGATCGACATCGGCGCCGAACAGCCCGCGGCCGAGCGCACCGACACCTCACCGGCCTGGGAGATCCTGCAGGGCCCCAACCAGTGGCCCGATGCCCTTCCCGAACTCCGCGACGTCATCACCGAGTGGAACGACACGCTCACCTCGATCGCATTGAGCCTCCTGCGCGAATGGGCGGTAGCGCTGGGCCAGGATGCGAACATCTTCGACGACGCGTTCGCTCACGATCCGTCGATCCTCATCAAGGTCGTGCGTTACCCTGGCCGCCCGAAAGGTGCCGGCTCCCAGGGCGTCGGCGGGCACAAGGACGCGGGTGTGCTGACTCTGCTCTATGTCGAACCGGGCAAGGGCGGTCTGCAGGTCGAGCACGACGGCGACTGGATCGACGCACCGCCGATCGACGGGGCGCTGGTGGTCAACATCGGCGAACTGCTCGAGGTCGCTACCGGCGGTTACTTGAAAGCGACTGTGCACCGGGTAGTTTCACCCGAGGGCGACGGCGAACGTATTTCGGTGCCGTTCTTCTTCAACCCGAACTACGCAGCGCAGATCCCGGAGTTCGACCTACCGCCCGAGCTGGCGGCGCGCGCCACCGGCGTCACCGTGGACGCGAACAACCCGATCCACGATTCCTACGGGGCGAACGCCCTCAAGAGTCGACTACGCGCGCACCCCGATGTCGCGGCCCGATGGTGGCCGGACATCGTTGCGGCACAAAGCGCTACCTGAAGCTGAACTACAGGTCCATCGCAACTTTCCACGCCGTGTGCATCGCACCCTCGATGTAGTCGACGTTCACCGCGTCACCGACCACGTGCACGTCCGAGACGACGCCGATCAGTGCGTCGGCCAGAGGCGCTTGTGCCGACACTCCCGACGCGACGACAACCATGTCGGCCGGAGCTGTCAGTGTCTTGTC
>NZ_JBEOXI010001235.1:0-1055 GCF_040296465.1 Streptomyces sp. NPDC002130 | reverse complement strand
GTCTCAGCAGAGGCATTGACTCCGTGGCCAACCTCGGAGACTGGGATCAATCCGGGCTCGAGCGCTGCGAGCGAGGCGGCTACGCCTTCGGGATCCGCTTCGAGAGCTTTGAGCCAGTGACTCTTTCGAGCGGTCGGAATCTTGCCGGCATGAATGGCTTCGGAGACCAACTTCTCGCGGTCGGCGGATTCCTGGCGATCGAGTGCCTGTGCGCCGCGCGCGGCCATGGTGCGGGTCTGCTCGTATCCGCTGGCCTCGACGAGCACGAGTCCATTGGCTTTGGCGACCTCGGTCAACTTCGAGATGGATGCCGCAACACCGGTGTCGGTGGCGGGGTCCGTTTCGGGGTCGGAGGTGTCCGGTGCGGTGGCCTTTTCGAGGAGCGCGTCGAAAAGCTCCTGATCTGTTGCCGTTTCCGGGAGGTCGAGGGCCTCGCGGAGTTCCTTGATCTGCTCATCCGTGAATGCCACAGTCGAGCCTCCTTCTGTCTCGGATGTTTCCGTGCCCGAGGTGTCGGACACGCTGGTCCCGGGCGCGGCGGCCCGAGAAGTTTCCTTGCTGTCCCAGTGGGCCAGCGGTTTACGAAGTCCCGAGGATGCGGCGACGTACTCGCGTTTGACCTCTTGGGACTCGCCCCATGTGACTTCTTCGCCTTCAACGGCAAACGGCACCCGATGCAGGGTGCCGTCCTCGTCGTTGATTGCCACCACTTCTGGGGGCTCCAAGAAGATGTCTTCGATCCACCACCAACTGTCTGCGGCGGGACCGTTGTAGAAAGAACTCTGAAGGTCTGCAACGGTCACCGAAGCCGCGACCACAACAGCGGAAGCGTGCGGTGATCCGTCCTTGGATACTGGCATCGTGAATGACTCCTTTCCGCTGGAAGTCGCCGCCACTCCGTACAGCTTGGCGACGTCGATGATGCTCCCGAGCGTCCCGACCCCAGGCGCCGTGACGCCCAGTAGCACGGGGCCCGAGAAATCCCGTGTGAATCTGGCGGGACCACCCGCTAAGCCTAAATATTCCCTGGTGACCGATAGCGGATAGTACCGTGA
>NZ_JBEOXI010001234.1:0-1056 GCF_040296465.1 Streptomyces sp. NPDC002130 | reverse complement strand
GATCGCCGAGGACTACGCGATGCTTCAACACCTCGCCGAGGGGCGCGTCGACCTGATGATGGGTCGCGGGAACACCGCGCCGGTCTACCCGTGGTTCGGCAAGGACATTCGCGCCGGAATCCCGTTGGCGCTCGAGAACTATCAACTTCTGCGCCGGCTGTGGGACGAGGAGGTCGTGAACTGGCAGGGGGAGTACCGCACTCCGCTCCAGGGATTCACGTCGACGCCGCGCCCGCTGGACGGCATCGCGCCGTTCGTGTGGCACGGTTCGATCCGTAGCCCCGAGATCGCCGAGATCGCGGCGTATCACGGCGACGGATTCTTCGCCAACAACATCTTCTGGCCGAAAGAGCACTACATCGAGCTGATCAATCTCTACCGCCGGCGTTACGAGCATTACGGCCATGGGTCGGCGGATCAGGCGATCGTCGGACTCGGTGGTCAGGTCTTCATGCGCAAGAACAGTCAGGACGCGGTCAAGGAATTCCGTCCGTATTTCGACAATGCTCCGGTGTACGGACACGGCCCCTCACTCGAAGAGTTCACCGAGCAGACGCCGCTGACCGTCGGTTCCCCTAAGCAGGTCATCGAGAAGACGTTGGCGTTCGCCGATTTCTTCGGTGACTATCAGCGCCAGCTGTTCCTGATGGATCACGCCGGGCTGCCGCTGAAGACCGTGCTCGAGCAGCTCGATCTGCTCGGTGAGGAAGTTGTTCCGGTTCTGCGCCGTGAGTTCGCGGCCAGGCGGCCCGCACATGTGCCGGACAACCCGCCCACTCACGCGTCGATGAAGGCAGCTCGTGAGGCAAGCAGTGTCACTGCCTGACGAGCAACCGCTTGACGTTCCGGTCAGTACCACCGAACTCGCCACCGACGCCTGGGAAGCACTGTTTCGCGCCCAGGTGTCGGTGCTGCGGCGGCTGGCCGCCGATGACGTCTGGGATCAGGTGACGATGCGCGAGTACGACGTGCTGTTCACTCTCAGTCTCGCGCCGAGCCTCTCGGAAGTCGACGTGGCGGCCGACGACCGGATCGAACTTGCGCAGGGTCATGCGG
>NZ_JBEOXI010001233.1:0-1056 GCF_040296465.1 Streptomyces sp. NPDC002130 | reverse complement strand
GGCCATGTTCCTGCTGATCTTCACCGGATCCGGCGCGTTCGGCGTGGACCGGCTGCTGGCCTGATGCCCGCGTGGGAACGCGCCGCGGACGACGGTGCTCGGGTCCGGGTAGTGGTGGATCAGATCGCGTCGTACACGGAGAGTCGGCTGGAACGGGTGGACAAAGCGAGCCTGGGCGCGCAGGCCAGCTGGGGCTGAGCCGCTTACGCCCTCAGCAAGTCATCCGCGTCGACGGGTCGGTAGTGGTATCGAGCCACTTGCCGTAAGCGTCGCCACCTGCTGCGCGAACGTCCTTGCAGATCTTCGACTCGGTGTTCCCGGATTCGCGATACACCGTGTAGATCGCCGTCCCCGAATCGGAGACTTGACGCAGTGACGGGCAGGACTGGTCTGTGCGTAGGTATTTCGAGCCGGGGAACGCGTCGAGGTAGTTCTGGATCTCGCTGGCGCCGAAGAGCGTCGACGCAATCTTGCGCGCAAGGAACTCGCATGGCTGCGCCGCGGTGCTCCCGCCCGTACGTCCAAGCCGAAGTACCGCATCGAAGCCGCGGAAGCCCTGATCGCCGACGTTCCGGCGCCTCGTGACGCGGTGGCACTTGCGTCGTTCGCCCAGCGTCGACTCGGCAAGGTTGTCATCGAACTCGAGGACGCGCGTCTGGAGACCCCCGACGGCCGCGTACTCGTCGAGGATCTGACCTGGCGTCTTGCTCCGGGCGAGCGTGTCGGCCTGGTCGGCGTCAACGGCTCCGGTAAGACAACGCTGCTGCGGACCCTGGCCGGCGAACTCGAGCCTGCAGCAGGCAAGCGCATTCAGGGGCAGACCGTCCACATCGGTTGGCTCAAGCAGGAACTCGACGATCTGCCGACCGACATGCGCGTACTCGACGCAGTCAAGGATGTAGCCGAGCGAATCACGTTGGGTGACAAGGAAGTATCGGCCGGTCAGCTGGCCGAGCGCTTGGGCTTCACGCCCGCCCGCCAGCGCACGCCAGTCGGAGACCTCTCCGGTGGTGAGCGACGACGCCTGCAGTTGACGCGTGTCCTCATGGCCGAGCC
>NZ_JBEOXI010001232.1:0-1056 GCF_040296465.1 Streptomyces sp. NPDC002130 | reverse complement strand
GACCAAGTGAGCGGGGACGCGACGCCGGGCCGGCGCGGGCGCGGCGCCCGGGAAAGCCGCGCCGTGCTGTCCGGTGGCCAGCAGCAGTCTGCGGCGCAGTTGATAAATGTAGGTTTGCAAGGTGGTCAGCGGCCCGTTCAGCAGCCGACACCGCATCATCGACACTGCCGGAGACACTCACTCGGTAATCGTCGTCGGCGACAGCGTCGTGGACGAGTCAGGGGATGTGATCGGTAGCTCCGGCTTCTACATCGACGTCACCGAAACCCTCGACAGCACCGTGAAGGCATCCGTCGACGAACTGGTCAACGAAATCGCCACGTCTCGCGGAGTCATCGAGCAAGCCAAAGGCATGCTCATGGTGATCTACGGCATTTCAGCCGATCGTGCCTTCGATATTCTCGTGTGGCGTTCCCAAGAAACCAACGTGAAACTCAGGGATGTTGCCGAGCAGTTGATCGTTCGCGCCCTGGACGACTTCCGGGTCCCGACGCTTCTCCGTACCCGATTCGATCACTTGCTGCTGCAGGGTTGAATCACCAATGGGTTGAGGGATCTGCAGGGTCGAGGGATCTGCTTGAGGCGGTTCCCGTGGCTGGCTGCTCAACCTCGAGGAACCTCGCCCGCATTGATTCCGGGACGGTCCGATGCGGCCTATCCCCGTTGTTACCCAACACCGGGTAAAAGGAAACTACTCCTGGTCAGACTTTTTGTCGGAGGAGTCCTCGACCAGTTCAGGTGCTTGTTCTCGCGTTGCCATTCCGCCGTCGCCGCCCTTGTCCACGGGCCCTGGGTGCCCACCCTTGGGCGACTGGTCGTTGTCGTCTTTGTCGGTCATACGATTGTCCTCATCATCTCGTGGTCCAGGTCCTGGAGCCGGCGCAAAGACCGGGACCCAGCTCCATCTCAATCTAACGCGCTCAGGACTTCTCGCAACCCTCACCGATTTTGTTTGCATTTCAGTGCTTTCGGGCAGGTGAGTGCGAACAGCAGTTCCACGATGAGAGGTCGATTCCAGTGCGCGCAGTGACTTGGCAAGGCAAACGGAAAGTAAGC
>NZ_JBEOXI010001231.1:0-1056 GCF_040296465.1 Streptomyces sp. NPDC002130 | reverse complement strand
CTAGGTGTATTGATCACGAGCGTTGTTGACACCGGCCGGGCTTGATCATGGCGAAGACCTCCGGTGTGGTGGAGGTGTCGAGTCTTCACCGCACGGAGGTCTTCGTGTCCCACCGTAATGCCCGGCTGACCGTTCACGGCAGGCGGCTGCTCGTCGAGCGTGCCCGCTGCGGCCGCCCCGTCGCGCACATCGCCGCCGAGATGGGCATCTCACGAACCACAGCCCACAAATGGATCCGCCGCTGGCGGTCCGAGGGCGAGGCCGGGCTCGCTGACCGCTCCAGCAGGCCACGAACGACCCCGCACCGCACGGCGGCCGCCGTCGAGGCGCGGGTGTGTCACCTTCGGCAGACCCGAAAAATCGGTCCCGCACGGCTCGGACCGGTCCTGAGCCTGCCCGCCTCGACCGTGCACCGGATCCTGGTCCGCCACGGCCTGAACCGCCTGGCCCACCTGGACCGGCCCACAGGCCAGGTCATCCGCCGCTACGAGCGGGCCCGGCCCGGCGAACTGGTCCACGTGGACGTCAAGAAGCTCGGCCGCATCCCCGACGGCGGCGGCCACAAGGTGCTGGGCCGCCAGGCCGGCCGCGCCCGGCGCAGCAACATGGGCTTCGACTACATCCACTCCGCCGTCGACGACCACTCCCGCCTGGCCTACAGCGAAGTCCACGCGGACGAGAAGGCCGCCACCTGCTCCGACTTCCTGCGGCGGGCCGCGGCCTTCTTCGGCGAGCACGGCATCACCCGCATCGAACGCGTCCTGACCGACAACGCCTGGCCCTACCGCAAGAGCTTCGCCTGGCGACAAGCCCTGGCCGACCTCGGCGCGGCCGGCAAACTCACCCGCATCTACCGGCCGCAGACCAACGGCAAAGTTGAACGCTTCAACCGCACCCTGCTCGACGAGTGGGCCTACCTGCGGCCCTACACCAGCAACACCGAACGCACCGCGGCCCTGGCAGACTTCCTGCACACCTACAACCACCACCGTTGCCACACCGCACTCGGCGGCCAGCCACCCATCAGCCGCGTCAACAACCCTGCGGGTCAATACA
>NZ_JBEOXI010001230.1:0-1057 GCF_040296465.1 Streptomyces sp. NPDC002130 | reverse complement strand
GGGCGGGGCCGCCCTCGTTCTCGTAGAGGGCGTCGCGGTCGATGTCCTGGGCCGCCGGCGAACACGGCCCGAGTCGTCGGGTCGGATGTGTTGAGTGCCTGGGTCATGACGTCGCGGTTCACGGCGGACGCTTCGTTTCGGAGTTGTTTGTACGCCTGCCGGAACGAGATGCCTTCGAGGATGAACGAGACGCCGAGGACGGCGTAGGCGACCCGGTTGAGACGGCGGAATGTACGGCGAATAGTTGTCGGTGTCGATGTAGAACAGACCGACGATGATCACCAGCAACACCACCGCCACCTTGATCGCCGTGATCACCAGTGACACCCTCGACGAGAGTTTCGTACCGGTCGCGAGCAGGATCGTGATGACAGCGATCACCAGCACCGCACCCCAATCGAACGAGATCGGCCCCAACTCGACGATCGGGCTGCGTGAGCCCATCACTTCTCCGAGGTACAGCGACCAGCCTTTTGCCACCACCGAAGACGCCAAGGCGAATTCGAGGATGAGATCCCAGCCGATGATCCAGGCAACGAATTCTCCGAACGTCGCGTACGAGAACGTGTATGCGCTACCGGCGACCGGGACCGTCGACGCGAACTCGGCGTAACACAGCGCTGCCAGTCCGCAGGCGATGGCGGCAATGACAAACGCCAGGGAAACCGACGGCCCGGCGACATTTCCCGCCGTCCGAGCCGTGAGTGTGAAGATGCCCGCACCGATGACGACTGCGACACCGAACACCGTGAGATCCCACGAGTTCAGTTCTTTCCGGAGTTTGGTTTCCGGCTCGTCGGTGTCCTTGATGGACTGCTCGATCGATTTGGTTCGAAACAGCTTCGACCGGCCGGATCCGGCCTGCTCGTCCTTGACAGCCATTGCCGCCTCCTTGCTGGGGACCAGCAGGTCCCACCATGGGCAAGTAGAGAGATGGCATCAGCCTAAGCCCGCAGGCGCGGCTTTGTTCAGGGTTTGTCGGGAGCCTGTAGATCTGTCTCAGGGCGGTCGGAACCAGGTCGATCCGCGCTGAGACGATCGAGGTCCGGCTCGAGGT
>NZ_JBEOXI010001229.1:0-1058 GCF_040296465.1 Streptomyces sp. NPDC002130 | reverse complement strand
GTGGTCTCGAGGGCGGCGTCGTCGTGGAGAAGGTCCGCAACCTCACCGTCGGCCACGGGATTCTTCGAAACGCATCGCCCGTACCCCGCCGATCGCTATACCCCGGCGGACACCGCAGCCCTGGAGGTCCCCGGATACCTTCCGGACGTGCCACAGGTGCGCGAGGATCTGGCCGAATTCCACGGCAGCGTAGAGGTGGCCGACGCCGCGGTGGGGGAACTGCTCGGGACGCTCGAGGAAGAGGGGCTCGACGAGAACACGTGGGTCTTCTTCCTCACCGATCACGGCGCCGCGTTCCCGCGTGCCAAGTCGACGCTCTACGCCCCGGGTACCGGAATTGCGTTGATCGCTCGCCCTCCGGCTCGGTATCGCAGTGGCGGAAAGGAATACGAGACACTGTTCAGTGGTGTGGATCTTGTTCCGACCATTCTCGATCTGCTCGGAATCGACGTCCCCACCGAGGTGGAAGGGCGCTCGCACGCCGATGCCCTCGTCGATCGTGGAACCCAGCCTTCCGAGCCCGTCCGGACTTCCTTGTTCACGGAGAAGACCTTTCACGACAGCTTCGATCCCATTCGAGCGGTGCGCACCAAGGACTACAGCTATATCGAGAACTACGCCGTCCGCCCGGCTCTGGATCTACCGCTCGACATCGAGGACAGTCTCTCCGGAAAGGCGCTCGGCACCGAGCATCTGGCGGTACGTGCGCCTCGGGAGCTGTACGACCTGCGGTCCGACCCTGACGAGAAGATCAATCTGATCGATCGACCGGAAGTGTCGGCGGTACAGGCGGAATTGTCCTCGCAGCTTCACACGTGGCGCGCCGAAACGGATGATCGTCTTCCCGACGAGGCATTGGGTAGCGCGATGGCCGTGCACCGCATGGCGGCATATCTCGAAAAGATCGGTGTCCGACCCAACGTGCGGTCCGCCTACAGCGCGGACCGCGGCTATCTCGAGTCGGACACCGAAAACCCCTAGGGCCTGGTGGCTTCGCGTTCTTCCAACAATGCGATGACCCGCTCGACCAACTCGGAGATGTCAGCCCCCGTCGTGTC
>NZ_JBEOXI010001228.1:0-1060 GCF_040296465.1 Streptomyces sp. NPDC002130 | reverse complement strand
CCATCGTCAAGGTGGCGATGTTCGTCTCGCTCGACGAGCAGAAGAAGCGACTCGAAGAGCGTCTCGACCGCCCGGACAAGTACTGGAAGTACAACCCCGGTGACGTGACAGAGCGCGGATTGTGGCCGGCTTACCAGCAGGCATATCAGGCGATGCTCGACAAGACGTCGACCGAACATGCTCCGTGGTACGTCGTGCCGTGTGATCGGAAGTGGTACAGCCGAATTGCGGTCACGGAGCTACTGATCGACGCTCTGGAAAAGCTCGATCTCGACTGGCCGCCTGCCAACTTCGACATCGAGGCGGAGAAGGCGCGACTCGCACAGTCCTGATCAGAAGCAGTCCCGATCAGAACAGGTGTGGGGATTCGCGGTGCACTTTGTGGTCGTGATGAACGGTGCTGGTGTACAGGGCAACCGCCAGTCCGATGGACGCGACACCGGCGAGCCCGGCAATCAACGCCCAACCACCGTGCCCTGAACCGGCGGCCACGAGAAAGCTGCCGAGACAGACAACTGTGGCCAATACCAGGAAATACGACGCCCACGCTGCAAAGAGATTGAGCTTCATCGTTCGCTCCTCCGGTCGGATCTCTTTCGTTTCGACCGTACGCCGGAGCATGACGGTCGACAAGACACCGCCGTCGCGAGGTTTCCCGACGTCTACGCCGGGTAGCCGAATTACATGGACATCGGAACTCTTTACCGCGGAATCGAATCCGCTCGCGGACTGGACGGTCCGTCCACTGGCCTCAGGCGCAGAATCCTCGAGATCACGGAGCGATCCGACCGATCGCGCACTGTCGCCGCACTTCTCCGCGGCGCCGCCGTCGGGCATCCCATCCATCCTGCCCTCGTGACCATTCCCGCGGGCGCGTGGACGGCTTCGTTGGTCTTCGATGTTCTAGGCGATCCGCAGACTGCACGACGGCTGATCGGGCTCGGATTGGTTTCGACTCCGCCGGCTTTGCTGACGGGATGGCTGGACTGGTCCGAACGTGGCGACGTCGCACGCCGAGTGGGGCTGGTGCACGCAGCGTCGAATGCAGTGGGGATCTGGC
>NZ_JBEOXI010001227.1:0-1060 GCF_040296465.1 Streptomyces sp. NPDC002130 | reverse complement strand
GGTTGAAGAGAGCGGGTCGGACCGCGACGCAGCGAACCCGGCGCAGGCTTCGCAATCTGCCGAGGTAGTTTCGGCGCCGGCGTCGCCGACCATTGGCAACATGTTGGATCTGACGTCCGACGATTTTTGCGAATTCGACTATTCGACCGACGGGTCCAACGATGCCAAGTTACAGGCGAAAAGGTCCCAGGGTGGGTACCGCATCGCGTGGGAACCGTTTCAGGTCGCTGGAGGTCAAGTAGTCGTCTATCGCGTCGTCTCCAGTGAGGAGCACGCCGCTTACAAGCCAGAAGTTGGTGAACTGCTCGGATCGACCATGGAAACTTCGCTGACTGATTTGCGGCCACCGAGTTCTGCGCTGCGCTTTGTTCAGGTCTGGTGTCATGTCGGGCGAACTGTCGCCGATGCCGCATCTGAGCAGCCGATATTGTTGGGCACCGCTCAGATCATCAGTCCAGTAGTGGATTTGGCGATCTCAGAGGACGAAGGTACCATCATCGGTCGCTGGGACACTTGGCCGGGCGTGAAAGTCGTTCGCGTGATGAGGACTTCGCTTTCGGGCGCCCTCGGGTCTGCCGGTCAGGTTCGACTTCACCCCGACGACGATAATCTTGGCGGGTTCGTGGACTCTACCGCCGAGCGTGGTCAGCGCTACCTGTATCGGGCGATCTGTGAAGTCCCGGTCGGGAGCGGTACCGAGCTGTCTCCGCCAGTTGAGGAGGTTGTGCAGGTCTCGGTGATTCTGTCGCCGGTACTTGATCTTTCGGTCGATACTTACGGCGACGCCGACGAACCACGCTTCGATCTGCAATGGAGCAGCCCTCCGGTTGGCAAGGTAGTCATCTACCGAACCGAAACAGGCCCGAAGCCGGGTGTCGAGGAATCGGTTTTGGCGGAGGGGGCGTTGGAGGCGTCCGGCGGGTTGCCGACTGATGCTCGCCTGATTCATCCGATCAAGGGTGCACCGGTGACATCGGCCAGCCGCTCCAGCACGGTGCCCAGCAGCTCGTTCGTACGGCGGTCCGTCTGCACCGGCAGGACCAGCGCCGCAGCGACCACC
>NZ_JBEOXI010001226.1:0-1061 GCF_040296465.1 Streptomyces sp. NPDC002130 | reverse complement strand
GCCTCGACGATGGCGTCCTGAAGATCTGCGCCGCAGTCGAATTCCTTCGCGGCGTCGATGCCGACGGTCAGCTCGAGGTAGCGACGCAGCCACTGCGCGTACGTCATGGTCTCGACGTCGCCGAAGTACGGCTTGGCGGTGACGTCGAGGGCGGCGATGATCTCCTCGCGGCGCTCGGCCACTGCCTCGGAATCACCGGCAACCTCGTCGAGGAGGCGTCCGGTACGCGAAGCCGCGTTGTCGATTTCGTGGATGTCGGCACCGAGCTGGCTACGGCCCGAGGCCATTCCACCTTCAGCGGTACCGGCACCGACCCAGTCCGGCGTACCGGGTGTGTCGACGAGAAGCTGCTTGACCTCGGGAGAGGTGGTGGCCTCGAGAGTCGCCATGGCTGCGGTGCCGACCAGGATGCCGTCGACGGGCATGGCCGGGAAACCGGCTGCGGCAGACCAGCGGCCGGTCAGGTAATCGGCTGCGCGCTCCGGTGTTCCGATACCACCGCCGACGCAGATGACCAGGTTCGGACGTGTACGCAGCTCGGCGTACGTGTCGAGGAGCAGGTCGTCGAGGTCTTCCCACGAGTGGTGTCCACCGGCGCGGCCACCTTCGATGTGGACGATGACCGGGAAGTTCGGAACCTCGTTGGCGATACGGATCACGGAACGGATCTGCGCCACGGTGCCGGGCTTGAACGCGATGTTGGTGATCCCGATCTCGGACAGCTCGTCGATGAGGGCAACTGCCTCTTCGAGTTCCGGGATACCGGCGGTGACGATGACGCCGTCGATGGGAGCACCGGCAGTACGGGCACGCTGCACCAGACGCTTGCCACCGAGCTGCAGCTTCCACAGGTACGGGTCGAGGAACAAGGAGTTGAACTGGACCGCGCGGCCCGGCTCGAGCAGCATCTTCAGCTCTGCGACACGGTCTTCGAAGATTTCTTCGGTGACCTGCCCGCCACCGGCAAGCTCGGCCCAGTGACCGGCTCGTCCCCGGCGGTCCGCAGCAGGTCGAGCACCAGCGCGGCGTTGTGGCTGCGCAGGGAGAGCAGGTTCACCCCG
>NZ_JBEOXI010001225.1:0-1061 GCF_040296465.1 Streptomyces sp. NPDC002130 | reverse complement strand
CACGGCTATGAGCTGCGCAAACGGCTCAACACATCGCTGGGTGTGTTCCGTGCCTTCAGAGAAGCACGACGTTGAGCTGGGACGAACCGATCAGAACGACGGCGCCGCCGGCAAAGGCAAATCCGTACGCTGTGGCGCTCAGTCCGAACTGTTCCTGCATCACGTAGGACGACGCGGCGATGTACGACCACAAAACGCCGCGGCCGAGACCGCACACGAGCACCAACACCATGAAGTGGGCATCACGGCCGAGCGCAATGTAGGTTCGCGCGATGGCGCCGATGCCCTTGCCCGACCGATTCTCGGGTGGAAGTGTCTCCGGAAGCGATACCGCCGCGAGCGCGATCATGGCGATGCCCAGGACGAAGAGAGCGAGAAAGACTCCGCGCCATTGTGTTACGGACATCAGTGCCCCACCGGTGGAGGGAGCCAGGATGGGCGCTACGCCCATGACCAACATCAGCCGCGAAAGTACAACCGCCGCATCGTGTCCGGTGAAGAGATCACGAACGATTGCCATCGCGATCACGCCGGTCGCGGCGGCGCCAAAACCTTGAAGGGTCCGCAGCGCGGTGAGGACTTCGATGGACGGAGCAAAAAAGCAGGCCAACGACGCGCCGACGTGAATTACTGTGCCCACGAGCAGGGGACGTCGACGCCCGTAGATGTCGGACAGTGGGCCGATGAGCAACTGGCCGAAAGCCAGACCCAGCAGGGTGCCCGTCAGGGTCAACTGAACCATCGTGTCCGACGTGCTGAATTCCTGCGTGATCTGCGGCAGCGCAGGAAGATACATGTCGACGGTGAACGGCCCGAGGGCGGTGAGAATTCCGAGAAGCAGTACCAATCGGATCCGTGCACCGCCCGTCGGGGCGATCACCGTTCGTTCAGTTGTGCTGTTGGTCAAGGAAACCCGAAACTACACTGTAGTAGTCGTATGGTCGTTCTTCCTGAAGATGATGCGACGCCTTGTCCATGATGTAGAGATGGCCATGGGGAATCATCCGCGCAAGCATGAGCGGGTAGTCCGGGGTGAGGAATGCGTCGTGCATGCCCCAGGC
>NZ_JBEOXI010001224.1:0-1061 GCF_040296465.1 Streptomyces sp. NPDC002130 | reverse complement strand
CGTCGGGCACGATGTCCTCGTGCGCGCCGAGCCGGCCGCCGGCCAGGAGGAGCTGGGAGACCTCCAGGAGGAGTCGACCAGACACGAGCGGGCATACCCGCAATGATGTCCGAGACCGGTTCTCGCACTTGGTTCCTGGTCGGTCAGCAGTATTCGTGGTCGTTCGGAGCGCATTGGGCGGCCCGACGTGTGATCGCCGAATCCACAGGTTCGGTGGCCGGCGAAGTCTACGTACCGTTGGGGACAACCGACTTCTCGCGCATCATCGAGTCGATAGTCGACTCCGGGGCCGAACTGATTCTTTCCACTCTGGTGGGCCATGACGAGGTCTTCTTCGAACGACAATGCGCCCAGCACGGACTGCGGGCCACCACGCGGACGTTTGCATTGGTCCTCGACGAGGCCACTCAGCAGCTCATCGGCAATTCCGATGCCGACGGAGTCTGGGCGGCATTCGGCTACTTTCAATCCGCGGCCGGTGACCACGACCTCGAAAAGCGATACAGCGCAAGCTCGAACGAACTCCTGCCTCCGCTCAGTTCCCTGTCCGAGACAACGTACGAAGCGATCGTCGCTTACGCACGCGCAGTCGAACGAACGTCGGCGGGCGATCCGGAAACAGTACTTCGGCAGCTTGCCACGACGCCGAAAAGCTCTACGAACACCGGTTTTCCACTGAATCGGCCGATTCTGATCGCTGAATCACGCCGTGGGCGACTGTACCCCCGCTCTCTCTGAGCGCGCGTAACCCGAACTTAACGAGTCAATATGTCGATACCTATTGACGCAATTATGGATCCGGCCCTAGTCTGAAAGACAAGTGAAGCCGATCACATCAGGAGCACACTTCTCATGGCGACAATCCGACCTGACGACCAAGCAATAGACGCCGCCGCAAGGCATTACGGCATCACTCTCGACCAAACAGCCCGGCTCGAGTGGACGGCACTGATCGACGGAGCACTGGGCTCCTACGCCCATCACCCGGGCCTGCCCGGCCGCGATGGTCAGACCGAGCCCGTGGCCCTTCCCGGCCCGGTCCTTGCTGCCGGTGCGGAAGC
>NZ_JBEOXI010001223.1:0-1062 GCF_040296465.1 Streptomyces sp. NPDC002130 | reverse complement strand
CGACGTCACCCTCGAAGCGGGCGACTACCAGGTGCGCATCCGCGGCCAGATGGACCGGGTCGAGGCGGACGGTGACGGCCGCGCCTACGTGGTCGGCCTGAATCCGGCTCGCTGGAGGGATCTTGCGGCTGGGTCGGATCGTGATCACCAGGCAGACGCGGTACAGGCCGCGGTGTGGGCCTCCGAGGCGGCGGCTTCGCGGCAGGTCCGGCCGGCCCGGGCTGGGCGTGGCCGGGAGTGTCCTGCTCACGCGCTGGGGGCAGCTTCACGAACGGAGAAAGGACAGTGCGAAGAAGTGCCTGATCCTGCGGAGAAAGCAGAGCCATAGCCTTCACAAGCACTTCGGCGAGATTCACCCCGGCCTCGAGCGCCCATTCCTCGAGACTTTCCATGCGGCCGAACAGTTCCGAATCCCCCAGACCCACACCTGCAAGTATCTGCGCGAACAAAGCTGCGATTCCAGCGGTGAGCATGAGCCCGGCTTCGGCTGCACTGAAGATGCCGCCGATGATCGGAATTCCTGCCAATTCTGCTTGGGGTGTGTCGGTTTCGTTCGGTGTAGCGGGCGCTGGGTCGATGGATGGGGATGTCCCGGCACCTGGTCCGTCCCCGCCGATGTCCTCGGCCGGCGACTGCTGCGGGATCTGCTCCGGCACTTGCGCCGGAGCCTGCTCAGGGACTTGCGCCGGTGCCTGCTCAGGGACTTGTGGTTCGGGCTCGACCGCGGGTGGGACTGGTGGTTGAGTGGGTATCGGTTTCTGGACTGGTGGATTGGGGGCCTTGTGGCCTTCGACCTGCGGTGTCTCGTTCCAATGTGGACCGTCATCTGAGCGGGTGCCGTCGTCCTCACCGGAGATTTTGGTCGGGCGCGCCGGAGCAGAGGATTTCTTGCCGCTCTGTGTGCGATCCTGCGGGTCCGCCAAAATCGGATACAGCACGTTCTCGATACCCGTGGTGTCGACGACCTGCACGAGTTGCCCGTCCCGGATCTCGTAATGCGTCGGGATGGGTGTGCCGTTGGCGTCGTACGCCCACGGGGCATCGATTGTCGAGACCGGATTC
>NZ_JBEOXI010001222.1:0-1062 GCF_040296465.1 Streptomyces sp. NPDC002130 | reverse complement strand
CCCGGCGACTGGATCGCGAGGTCCAGAACCGGTCCACCCGCCATCGACACACCGCCCAGAGCGTTGACGCCGGTCGTGTTGTACCGAGCGTTGACCGCCGCCGGTAGTTCCTTGGTGAGGTACGTCTGCCACTTGTTACGGCCCAGCACCGGATCGTCGGCGTTCCAGTCGGTGTACATGCTGAACTTGCCGCCGACCGGCATGACCACGTTGACGTGTTTGTCGTCGAAGAAGTCACGAACTCCGGTGTTGTTGAACCACGAGATTCCGTCCTCGCCGCCGCCGACGCCGGTCAACAGATAGAAGGTCGGCGCGGGGCCACCTCCGGCCGGGGAAATCACGTCGTTGGCGATCCAGCGGTCCATCGACGGGGAGTAGACGTCGATGCGACTGACCACGGAATCCGCGCTCGCGGTCGGCGCGCTGAGGCCGAGAAAGCCGGCGGCCATGGCCACCGCCATCGTCAGCCGAACCGTGAATCGACGTGTCTTCATATTTCCCCCCAGGCGCAAGCCGGACAGCGTATTTGTGCCTTCCAACAGTGGCACAATGCGAAGAGGAGTGACGAATGTCCGGGTAACAGTCGTATAAGAAGATGGAGACAATTGCGTGGGATCGCAGTCGCACCACCCCGAATCCGACGTGATTCGGCTGGCCTTCGGGCTGGCCGCGATCACGGCTGGTGCGGCGCGCAGAACCGCTGGTCTCGCACTTGATTCCGTGCAGCGGATCCCTGTCGTCGGTGACGCACTCGACGGCGCGATCACTCAGGTCACCACTCGCGGCACGGAAGCGATGCACTCGACCGTGGAGTTCGCCGACTCGACCTTGCGGACGGTGATCAAAGCTGTCGTCGACGCTGCTCTGTCCGAAGTCGACATCACCAAGATCGTCGTCGACCACGTGGACATCGACAAGATCGCCGAGAACATCGACGTGGACAAGATTGCCGAACGGGTCTCGCTCGAACCGATCATCGACCGGGTCGACGTGGACGAGATCGCAAGCCGCCTCGACGTCAAAGCTGTGATCGACCGCCTCGACCTCGACGGCATAGTCGAC
>NZ_JBEOXI010001221.1:0-1063 GCF_040296465.1 Streptomyces sp. NPDC002130 | reverse complement strand
CGGCAAGACCACCACCGTCCGCATGCTCGCCACTCTCCTTCGCCCCGACGGCGGTGAGGCGCGCATCTTCGGCCACGACGTCAGCCGTGAACCCACCGCGGTCCGCTCCCTGATCGGGGTCACCGGGCAGTACGCCTCCGTCGACGAGGACCTCACTGCAACCGAAAACCTCGTGATCTTCTCGCGGCTGCTCGGTCTGAGCCGCCGCGACGCACGCAGCAAGTCCCTCGAACTCCTCGAGGAGTTCGACCTGGTCGAGGCCGCGACCAAACCGCTGAAGAACTTCTCCGGCGGTATGCGTCGACGCCTGGATCTGGCGATGAAGGTGAGCATGTGATCGATGGTGCTCGATGCGGTGGCTCTCGACTTGTACGAATCGGTCGACTTTCAGTCAGTCGAACAAGCGCTGTCGCGTTACTTCGTCAGCACGGTGGTGAGTGCAGCGGTCAGATACGGAGTGATGTTCTCGACGACCCGCGTCACGATCGCAGTGGCAATGTCAGCGGGTTGCAGAGGTACCGACGGTGTCTCCGGCAATGCCGGGGCAGCAGGCGGAGCGGGCTCGGACATCATCGGCGTATAGGTGTTGTGCTTCGTGAAGTAGCCGAAGACCGAATCCACGAACACCTCGGGAGCATCACGCGGCTTGGGCATGTTGCAGATGCCGTCACCCTCGATGCAGACTTCCCGTACTGCGATGTCGCCGAATCCGCCGCGTGCTCCGGACATCGTCGCTCCCGGAACGACATTGGGCACTACGGTTTCGATGCCCCCGGCCGAGTTGCGAGGGTCGGCGTAGAGGACGCCTTCGACTTGCGACTGCGGAATGGATCCGTCGCGTGCGATGTCACCGAGCACGTCGCCGGCAATCCGCGCTCCCTGCGAGTATCCGGTGACAACGATCTCGCTGCCCGGGCACTGAGCGTGGAATGCGTTGACTTCGGTGCGAAGTGTCTGGGCGCCGGCGGCAACGCTCTGGTCGCGAGCCGGTCCAGCGCGATCCGGTACTCCTCGGTCTCGTCGCGGTCCTCGAGGAAGTTCGCGCTCTTGATGTGCTCCAGGT
>NZ_JBEOXI010001220.1:0-1063 GCF_040296465.1 Streptomyces sp. NPDC002130 | reverse complement strand
GCGTCCGCAAGGACGAGATGGAGACGATCATGCCGGCGTGCGTGGCCATGTTCACCGAAGAGGTCGGCGTCTCCCCGCTGGCCGGCGACGGCGGCTTCGGTGTCGATGCTCATGATGCAACCAGAGCTTCGACGACGCGTGCGCGGTGCTCGGACGGTGTGCCCCACGCGGTGAGCAGTGCTCGTACCTTGGTGAGCCACAAGGAGAGATCGTGTTCCATCGTGTAGCCGATGGCGCCGTGAACCTGAAGTCCGACGCGAGCGGCCTTGTACGCAGCATCCCCGCACGCAACCTTGGCCGCCGAGATGTCACGGGAAGCGTCGGCCGACTGATCGCGAACCGACAGAGCGGCACCGTGCAGCAGGGGGCGAGCCATTTCGAGGGAGACGGCAACTTCGGCCAGGTGGTGCTTCATTGCCTGGAACTGTCCGATGACCTTGCCGAACTGCTTGCGCTGCTTCGCGTATTCGGTGGTGACCTCGAGCAGTGTCTGGCCGAGACCCTGCAACTGCGCGGCAGTGGCAAGCGCGCCCATGTCGAAGGCGGCCGAAAAGTCGGCGGAGCCCAGCGATTCGCCGGCAGAAACCTCGTAGAGCTTGCGGGAGAGATCCACCGATGCCTTGGCTTCGCCAGGGACGCCGAGTGATACGGAGCCGTCCTGCACGAGCAGAACCAGATCCACCGCATCGGCATCGAGCGCGAACGGTGTGTGTGGGGGAGCGGCGACGGTTGCCAGCGAACCCTCGGCGAGAGCAGAGAGACGTTCCGGTGCAACGGAAGCCAGGAGCGTCGGTGCCACGGCGATCGTTTCGACAACCGGTCCGGGTACTGCGTGCCGACCGAGCTGTTCGAGAGCAACGACCAGGTCGACGGCGTCGGCGCCGAGTCCGTCGTGTTCTTCGGAGATGACGAGGCCGTTGACACCGGTCTCGGCAAGGCGCTGCCAGAGCTTCTTGCCCGGCTCGGTGTCACCGTCGTTCCACGAACGGATGACGGCGGGCATGTCGGACTTGGTCAGCAGTGCATCGATGCTTGCAGCGAAGTCCTGGTGGGAGGAGTCGAG
>NZ_JBEOXI010001219.1:0-1064 GCF_040296465.1 Streptomyces sp. NPDC002130 | reverse complement strand
GGCCGTCTCGACGCCGACACCGAAGGCTTGCTTCTCTTCACCAACAACGGTGACTTGGCTCACCGCCTGATGCACCCGTCGTTCGAGGTTCCGAAGACGTACCTCGCCACGGTTCACGGCGTTGTCGAGCGCAGCACCGGCAAGCAGTTGCGTGACGGTGTCACCCTCGACGACGGTCCGGCCAAGGTGGACGCGTTCACCGTGCTCGAGATCAACGAGGGCAAGACGCTCGTCAAGCTCGTACTGCACGAGGGCCGTAAGCACATCGTGCGTCGCCTCCTCGATGCCGTCGGTCACCCCGTTGTCCGTCTGGTTCGCACCAACGTCGGAGTTGTCGCTCTCGGCGATCAGCGTCCGGGAACGCAGCGCGTCCTCGGACGTAGCGAGGTCGGTGGACTGTACGAGGCGGTCGGCCTGTGACCGATTCGTCCATGCCGCTGGTAGTCGCGATGGACGGACCGTCCGGAACCGGCAAGTCCAGCGTCTCTCGCGCGTTGGCGCAGCGTTTGGGCGCTCGCTACCTCGACACCGGAGCCATCTACCGGATCGCGACCCTGCACGTGCTGCGTCAGGGAATCGATCTGGCTGATTCCGCCGCGATCACGGCCGCCGTTGCAGCGTTGCCGTGGTCCATCGGTACCGATCCGAGCAGCGAGCAGGTGCATCTCGACGGCGCGGACGTCAGTGAGGAGATCCGCGGCGACGCGGTCACCAAGGCTGTCTCCGCGGTCTCGGCCGTACCCGAGGTTCGCGACCTGCTGGTCGCCACTCAGCGTGAGTTGGCGGCGGGCGCAGAGCGGATCGTCGTGGAAGGTCGCGACATCGGAACCGTTGTGCTTCCCGATGCCGACGTCAAGATTTTCTTGACCGCATCCGCGGAAACTCGTGCGGCACGGCGCAATACGCAGAACATCGGCCAAGGCCGCGAAGACAATTACGAAGCGGTGCTGGCTGATGTGCAGCGCCGTGACCATCTCGATTCGACTCGGGCAGTGTCGCCGTTGCGCCCTGCCGAGGATTCCATTCTGGTGGATACGAGCGAATTGGGAATTGAAGATGTGATC
>NZ_JBEOXI010001218.1:0-1064 GCF_040296465.1 Streptomyces sp. NPDC002130 | reverse complement strand
GCCGCCGACCGGCACAACGCAGACCGCACGCAACAGATCCTCGACGCGCTGGCTCTCTCACGTGACGCAGAAGGGTGCGCAGCCGGAATTCGCGTACTCCGACCGCGAGCGCGACGCGATGGTCAAGGCAGGCCTCGAGTCGATGTGTCCGTCGGTGACCGTGCGTACCGGTTCATCGGGTCCTTGACCGCGACCGGCCTTGTCGCGGATGTTCGGCGAACCCCGCTCGTGCGCGGACGTGTCGCAGACATCTTCGATGCCTCCGGATCCACCGTCGATTCGTTTGTCGGACAATCGATGCTGGCAGTAATCCAGTCGATCCCGATCACAGTGCTGTTCGCAGCCGAGCCGGCCCGAATCGCGGACGCGCTGGACGAACTCACTTCCGTGGACGGCCGCACGTCGATCCATCTGTTCTTGCAACCGGTGGGATGTTCTCCTGCGGCTGGGCGGGATCAAGAGTTGTCGGCGTTGCTCTTCGTTCCGCGCGAGAAGTTCAGTACGACGATCAGAACAACGGCCGAGTCGGTACTCGCCGACGCGCTCGGTGCCCGCAATATCGAATTCTCCAGTCGAGTCTCGGAATCTGCCCTGGCCGTCGTGCATTTCACGGCCACAGTCGGCAGCGGCGCGAATTTCGCATCGGCGCGACAAGCGCGGGAGATTCGGGACCTCGTCGTCGACGCGTGCTTGACGTGGGACGAGCGATTCGTTCTGGATGCTTCGCACTACGACGAGCGGCGCAGGCGTGCTCGGTTCGCCGAGCGAGTTCCGGTGGCATACAAGCAGGATTTCGATGCCGTCCGCGCTGCCGAGGACATGGCGGTATTCGATGGCCTCGAACTCGGAGAGGTGAGCCCACGGTTGGCCCGATCTGTCGACGGACCCGGTACTCACAGACTCGGGCTGTACGTATCGGGTGACCCGCTCTCGCTGGGCGAGGTGCTGCCGGTATTGCAGAGCCTGGGTGTCGACGTGGTCGACGAGCGTCCGTACGAGCTCGTCCCGGTGGGGTCGGAACAGGCCTGGATCTACGAGTTCACGCTCGACTATCCGAATGCTCC
>NZ_JBEOXI010001217.1:0-1065 GCF_040296465.1 Streptomyces sp. NPDC002130 | reverse complement strand
CTGATCGAGGCCGCGAGCTGGCACTGGATCTTCCTCATCAACCTGCCGATCGGCATCATCGCGTTGGCAGCGGCATTCATCATCTTGCCGTCGGACAAGGCGAAGCCTTCGGAGTCCTTCGACTTCCTCGGCATGATCCTGCTTTCGCCCGGCCTCGCGCTGTTCTTGTTCGGTGTGTCGTCCATTCCCGAGGTGGGAACCGTTGCGTCGGCTCGGGTTCTGGTGTCGGCCGGTATCGGTCTGGCGCTGATCATCGCCTTCGTGTTCCACGCGCTCAACAAGGATCACCCGCTGATCGACCTGCACCTGTTCAAGAACCGTCAGCTGACCACCGCCGTCATCACGACGTCGCTGTTCATCGTCGCGTTCATGGGAGCCGGGTTGCTGTTCCCGAGCTACTTCATTCAGGTCGGCGGTCACACCACGCTCGCTGCCGGGTTGCTCATGGCTCCGCAGGGTCTGGGCGCCATGGTGACCATGCCCATCGCCGGTCGACTGGTCGACAAGATCGGCCCGGGCAAGATCGTCCTGACCGGTTTGCCGTTGATTCTCATCGGTTTGGGTGTGTTCACGCAGGTCGCTTCCGACTCGCCGACGTGGCTGTTGATGGGCGCACTGTTCGTCATGGGCCTCGGTATGGGTTGCACCATGATGCCGCTGATGACCGCAGCTATCGTGACGCTTTCCAACGAGCAGATCGCTCGCGGCTCCACCCTGATGAACATCGTTCAGCAGACCGCAGGTTCGATCGGTACCGCCGTGATGTCGGTGGTCTTGACCAACCAGCTTCTCGATCGTGGACTCGATACGACGATGGTCGGAGCGGCGTCGCACATTCCGACCGAACCGGGAAGTCCGCAGGAGTCCGCTGCAGATTCGATTCTCAGCGCGGCGTCGGATGCCTTCGGTAACACCTTCCTCGTTGCCACTGTGCTGATCGTCCTGACCCTCATCCCGGCGTTCTTCCTGCCGCGGAGCAAGACCACCAGGCCGGTGACCGTGTCCGGGAACCAGTTGGTGCCCTCGTTCTCCGCGAGGAGGCGGTCCTTGAGCGCCGTGGTGCGG
>NZ_JBEOXI010001216.1:0-1067 GCF_040296465.1 Streptomyces sp. NPDC002130 | reverse complement strand
GGAAACTGGGGGTCATTCCTCCGATGTATATCGGACGCCGAGGACGATACGACGGCGTGCAGACGTTGATCCCATCCTTGGCCAGCGTCGTGACATCGACGTCCGTCTGCCCGGGCTGCGTGTACTTGAAGAACGGATGCTGTTCCAGATCGCCCCAACGCTCGGCAAATGCTCGATGTTCCGCTCGGTCGAGGTCCTGATCCCGAAAGAAGAGGACTTTCCATTCCAGGAGAGCTCGGCGGAGTTCCGCAATCACGGCATCGGACAGGCCCCCGCTGAGTCGAATACCGGAGATTTCCGCTCCGATCGTCGGCGCGACCGCCTTGACTGCAAAGTGTTCGTACGGCGCCGGAACTACCGACTCGGGATTCCGGCGAGCAACGAGTGGACCGTAGGCAGCAAGCGGATCGGTGGGGATCGGAAAGATTGTTGCCGCAGGAAAAAGGGTAGCCATCAGGGCACTTCCTCGGAATCGACAATGTCGTAACGGACGGTATCCACGTTAAGGTTTCATCCTTAATGTGTCAACGGTCACGTTCCCCGGTCGAACCTTGACCCTGACGCCGCGTCAGGGTTGGAGAATGGTTTCCACAGACGGAATCCGATTCGATCACGGGAGGGCAAGGCGATGATGACCATCGGCGAGCTGGCCAAATTGGCCGGCACCACCGTCAGATCCGTGCGCTACTACCACTCGAACGGCCTTCTCGAAGAACCACAACGCCAACCCAACGGCTACCGCATGTACCGCGCGGTGGACCTGGCACGACTGAGCCGCATCCGCCGCCTGCGCGATCTGGGGATTCCTGTCGCCAAGATCGCCGAACTCCTCGACGGCGACGCTCACGACACCCGGTCCGCACTCGATGCCCTCGACAAGGACTTGGCAACAAAGGCCGAACAGATCGCTGTTCAGCGTGCTCACATCGAGTCGCTACGCCGAAACGCCGACCCTGAACTACCCGACGCGTTTTCGGAAGTGCTCGCACAGTACGTCGTTGCCGGTGCGCCGACAGCGTGGATCGACAACGAGCGTGAACTTCTGATCCTCGCACTCACGGTCTCCG
>NZ_JBEOXI010001215.1:0-1067 GCF_040296465.1 Streptomyces sp. NPDC002130 | reverse complement strand
GGCGAGAGTCGGTGGAGGACGAGTTCGCGCTGGCACGAGCTGCAGCGTCGACCCGCAAGGACGATCGCAGACTCAATGACGCGAGCGTTCGAGGCCGGCTGGACGCCGTTCTGAGCTCGGCGACCGGTCGCGCGCCCGCCGCCGAGCGCCGCGCTGCCCAGGACGAGTTGCTGTCTCTGCCACCGCTGCCCACGACCACTATCGGCTCGTACCCACAAACGTCGAAGATCCGTATCGCTCGCGCGGCGCTGCGCAAGGGCGAGATCGACGAAGCCGAGTACGTCGACCGCATGCGCGCCGAGATCGCCGAAGTTGTTGCACTCCAGGAAAAATTGGAACTCGACGTACTCGTTCACGGCGAACCGGAACGCAACGACATGGTGCAGTACTTCGCGGAGCAGTTGGACGGGTTCTTCGCCACAGCCAACGGATGGGTCCAGTCGTACGGTACCCGCTGCGTGCGTCCGCCGATTCTCTACGGCGACATCGCACGTCCGAAGCCGATGACGGTCGAGTGGATCGCGTACGCGCAGTCGCTGACCGACAAGCCGGTCAAGGGCATGCTCACCGGGCCCGTCACCATTCTGGCCTGGTCGTTCGTCCGCGACGACCAACCGCTCGCCGACTCGGCAAATCAAGTCGCACTGGCCATTCGAGACGAGACGGTCGATCTGCAGGCCGCCGGTATCGGAATCATCCAGGTCGACGAACCGGCACTGCGTGAGCTACTTCCACTGCGTGCTGCGGACCAGCCCGCCTACCTGGACTGGTCGGTCGGTGCCTTCCGGCTGGCCACCTCGGGCGTCGCGGATTCCACCGCGATCCACACGCACCTGTGCTACTCCGAGTTCGGAGCGGTGATCGGCGCCATCGCCGGCCTCGACGCGGACGTCACGTCCATCGAGGCGGCGCGCTCACACATGGAGGTCCTCGACGATCTCAGTTCGGTCGGGTTCGACCTCGGCGTCGGGCCGGGTGTCTACGACATCCACTCGCCGCGGGTACCTCGCCTGGGCGTACTGGGCCTGCGCGCGCCGGCACGACGAGGCGGTGGAGGCGGCCACGAC
>NZ_JBEOXI010001214.1:0-1067 GCF_040296465.1 Streptomyces sp. NPDC002130 | reverse complement strand
TGATCGTCGCCGTGGCGGTCGGGTTCGAGATCACGAACTGGCCGGGACCCAGCTGGGCAGCAGCTTTCACTGCGTCGGCGCGGGGGATAGAGCTTTGGGGCAGAGTCCAATTGGTCTCCCGCGCATGATGCTCGAGAAGGTCGATGACTGTCCGTGGGGCAGGCTCGTTGACGTGAAGTGTTGAGCCGTAGCGAAATTGGTGTTCTATCGACAGCTCGTGGATAGATCGGGCGAGTAGGTCTACGTCGACTACTGACAGTACCGCGTTGCCGTCGTCGATGATCGAGTCGAGTCGAGAGACAATTCGCGTCAGTGTCGGCAGAAACCATCTGTCGCCGGGTCCGTACACGAGATGGGGCCGGACGACGAGGCCTCCGGCGTCGCGCACGAACTTCTCGGCGAGAGCGCGCGTGCGACTGGCAGGTGAGAAGGGGCTGAGAGGTGCGCCGTTGACCGGCAGGTCTCGAAACGGGCCTGGCCCGTACACCGCGGCGGTGCTGACGTAGAGCAGCCGTTCGACGCCGACGGCGGTGGCGATCGACGCAACGTTACGTATGCCGTGTTCGTTGACGTGAACACACTGTTGTTCGTCGTCGCCCACGTACGACACGCAGCAGATGACGGTCGACGCCTGGCTCATTGCAACTCGTAGAGAGGCGCTTTCGTTGATGTCGCCGATAGTGGCGGCAATTCCGTTGCGGCTGAGTTGTTTGGCCGCGCCGTCCGTGCGAACGAAACCGATCGCAGCGTTTCCGTCCCGGGAAACCAGCTGGTTCATCACCGCCGAGCCGATGAAACCCGTGGCCCCGAGGACCAGAGTCGTCACGGTGTGTCCGTGTCGGGAGCGTTGCTGCCGGGTCTTTCGACGTATCGTTGAGATTCATTCCGTCGGCAACGAGAGCTGGGTAGATCATGCAGGAGCGTGCGGTCCTCACGCGCCAGGCTGTCATTTTGGGTGCTGCGAAGAGTTTTGAGAAGTTCGGGTACTCCGCCAGTCTGGGCCGAAAGCCAAAGCCCACGCCCATTGCGGCAGGAACGGCATGATCCCGTGCAACCCTGATGCAGAG
>NZ_JBEOXI010001213.1:0-1069 GCF_040296465.1 Streptomyces sp. NPDC002130 | reverse complement strand
CCACGGTCAAGCCCCGCATGCTCGGAGTCCAGGCTGCCGGAGCGGCGCCGTTGGTCTATGGCGCACCCGTCAAGGATCCCGAAACCATCGCCACCGCAATCCGAATCGGTTCCCCCGCTTCCTGGAACGGCGCAGTCGCGGCGAAGGAAGAGTCCAACGGTGCATTCCGTGCCGCCACCGACGAGAAGATCCTCGAGGCGTACCGACTGATCGCCGCTACCGAGGGCGTCTTCGTCGAACCGGCATCGGCCGCCAGCGTCGCGGGCCTGCTCGCCGCACGTGCAGAGGGCTGGCTCGAGCCTGGCCTGACCGTCGTGTGCACGGTGACCGGTAACGGTCTCAAGGATCCTGACACCGCATTGAAGGGGATGCCGAACGTCGAGCCCATCGGTGTCGATCCCGTTGCCGTCGCGGCTGCCCTCGAGCTTGCATAGTGTCCGTGGATTCATCGACCACTCCGCGGAATCCGGTGTCTGACATGACTATAACCCTGCCTATCGGCCTTTCGGTGACTGCTCGCGTCCCGGCCTCGAGTGCAAACTTGGGGCCGGGGTTCGACACCCTCGGTCTGGCGTTGGGGTTGTACGACGAAATCGTTGTCACCACAACGGATTCGGGTCTGCAGATTCGCGTCGAAGGCGAAGGTGCTGCCGACGTGCCTTGGGGTCCTTCGCATCTCGTGGTTCGCGCCATCGAGCGTGGCCTCGAAGCTGCGGGAGTGTGGGCAAGTGGCCTGGACGTGTTGTGCCGCAACGCGATCCCGCATTCGCGCGGGTTGGGTTCCTCGGCTTCCGCGGCCGTCGGTGGACTGGCAGCAGCCAACGGTCTGGCACGCGCGCTCGATGCCGAGATCGGTTTGACGCAAGAGCAGTTGGTTCAACTCTCGTCCGAGTTCGAAGGTCACCCGGACAATGCGTCCGCCAGTGTTCTCGGTGGCGCAGTCGTCTCGTGGAGTTGCCCGCCGGCCGTCGAAGGATCGACGACCTCTGTCTGAAGCCTCTGTACGTCGCTTTCATTAAGCTTGCGGTCGACCATTTCGGCACTCCCCTTCGTAAGAACTGTGGTTCGT
>NZ_JBEOXI010001212.1:0-1070 GCF_040296465.1 Streptomyces sp. NPDC002130 | reverse complement strand
GCCGGGCATGCGGGATCCCAGGGACGCTCCGGGCAGGCGGGATCCCAGGGGTGCTCTGGGCGGGCGGCATCGCGGGGGGCGCTCGGGGCCGGCCGGTTATCTACTGCGCCTGGGTTTGATGTGCCAGAACTGCCGCAGTCCGCAATTGTTCCCAGATCGCGGGGTGCAGACCGTTGTCGAGAACCTGCTCGAACATTTTCCCGAAGCTGTGGGACGGGTCGAGTCGGCGGCCACTCGTCAGTGCTTCACGTGCCAGCGCAGAGCGGCGATTGACCCAGTTGAAGACTCCGGCGAACACCATGAGCGGACCGGCCAAATCCTCGGGTAAAAGTGCGCCGACCTGCCGCATTACCTCGGCGGCTGCATCGGCATTGTTTTCGTCGATGTGTGCGAACAACAGATCGCGCACCGTCACGTCATGCATGGCAGCAGCAATAACGGCTGCGTGCTCATCGGTAACGGTAATGCCGTGCTGTGACGTGCCGTCCAGGTAGTGCGAAAGTGCCAGATCGAATACCCGATCGGCCGCTCGCTGTGGCTCCATGGCGCGTAGAACGATGCGCTTGGCGCCGAAGGCCCGTGAGGCCGCGGCAGCGCGTTCCGGGCCGTGCTGCGCGGCGGTAAACCCTGCTCGGATCTCGCTGCGGGTCTTGAGAATCGTTGTGCCCTCGAACAACGCTTCGGTGATCAGTGGGTGTGCTGCAAGATCGACAGGTGTACCCGACTGTGCGGCAAGTGATCCCGCGCCCGTCCATTGACGTACCAGACCATCGGTGAAAACGAACACAGGCGGAACTGAATCGGGCCGAAATGTTTCGAGCGCTTCGGCTACGTCATTGCCCCGTTCGAGCGTGCCAAAGACAACCACAAGCATCGATTGGCACTCTTCCAGAGCTGGTGTCACACGCAAGGAACTCAGAATTCCCTCCGACACGCCAGGGAGCAGATTGAGGAGGGGGAGCATGGCGACCCTGCACGGGTGCACATCGAGGGTGATGATGACCAACTCGTCCTCGGGAAGATGGCCACCCATAGCCACGGCACCGGCGACAACATCGGACGGGCTGGTC
>NZ_JBEOXI010001211.1:0-1071 GCF_040296465.1 Streptomyces sp. NPDC002130 | reverse complement strand
AATTCATTCCCCTCGACGTGCAGGTATCCCGGTCGGATCTACGCGGGGGATTTACCGCATCGGTGAGGCGACGCTCGCTGGACGACTTCGGTCTCGTCGACCTCAGTTGTGATCCGTGCTCAGGAAAGCGAACAGCAACTCAGGTATCCGACGCCACGGAAGACTGGGTGGTGCTGATCGCAATCCGTTCAGGACGCGAAGCGCTGACACGGGCAGGCGAAACGATTCTCGTGGGCGCTGGTGACGTGGTTCTGTGGGATACGCGCAATGAGGCCGAGTTCGAGGTGCTGGAGGCGATTCGTTCGATCAATTTGCTGATTCCTCGCTCAGCTCTGGCAGAGGTCTCTGGTCGAGCGTGGCCGGCTTTCGGCGGCGCACTGAATCGGGACTCACCGTCGGTACGGTTGTTGGTTTCCTATCTGTCGATGCTGGACGATTCGTTGGCCGAACTTCCTGAATCTGCGATATCAGCGGCAAGAAATGCCACCCTCGAACTGTTCGACGGGGCGGTGAGCCAAACCATCGGAACCGGCGACGCTGTCGGTTCCGTCGCTCTGCGCTTGTCGATCGATGCCTGGATCGACGGGCACCTGAGTGATCCGTCGTTGTCGTTGACCGCTGTTGCTGCCGCCCACGCGGTCTCGGCCCGGACGGTCCAGCGAGTCTTCGGCCGAACTGGCGAGACGTTCAACGGGACGGTACGGGCGCGGCGCTTGGCCAGGGCGCGTGAGGAATTGCGCCGAACGAACGGCTCGATCACCTCGATCGCAACCCGATGGTGTTTCTCCGACGCGAGCCACTTCTCGCGACTGTTCAAAGAACGGTTCGGGACTTCTCCGGCGGCCTTCCGCTCTCGGAAAATGCAGAGCTGACGTCGCGGCTACTCGAAACGGGAAGGATCTCCCGCGCCGACGCGCACGATCTCGGGAACACCGGACGAATAGTCGACGACTGTGGTGGGTTCGGTACCGCAGTCACCCGAGTCGATGACGGCGTCGAGTTGGTGGTCGAGTTCTTCCTTGATCTGCCAGCCGTCCGTCATCGGTTCCTCGGCGCCGGGCAGGAGAAGGG
>NZ_JBEOXI010001210.1:0-1074 GCF_040296465.1 Streptomyces sp. NPDC002130 | reverse complement strand
GATCTTCGTTGTCGTGAGCCGACATTCCTTCCGGCACATCACGCAGCCACCGCAAGACGTGCTCGGGATGCTCGACGGCCCAGTGCAGCGGGTCCGTTTCGCAGGCCTGTCCGGATTCCAGCGGAGCCAGGTCGACGGTGGCATCGCGGAAAGTCCTCAGCGGCGCAACACCATTCACGCCGTGAGTCTTCGGCGGAAAACGCAGCGGACCGATACCACTGTCGCGGCGGGTCGCCACGATGAACACTCGTTCCCGGAACTGCGGGACGCCGTAATCCTGCGCATTGACCGTGTTGACCGACGCGTCGTAACCGCGTGCAGCCATCTCGCCGAGTATCCGGTCGACGACCATCCCACCGTCCGGGTCCTTCATGCTGAGCAGCAATCGCACGTTTTCCATCACCACGACCTTCGGCTTCACCAGGTCGGCGAGCTCGAGCAGGTTCCGGAAGAGATGGTTGCGCGGATCGTCGCGGTCGCGTCGGCCGGCGAGGCTGAAGCCCTGACACGGCGGTCCCCCGGCCAACACATCGATGTCCACTTGTGCCAGAAGGTCTTTCACACGGGCTTCATCGATTGCCCGGATGTCCTCGCCGAGGCACCTCGCACCGGGGAAGTTCCGATCGAAGGTCGCGCGCGCCTCAGGAACGACTTCGATGTATCCCTCCACCGAAAACCCCGCCATCCGAAAGCCTTCGGCCATACCCCCACAACCGGAGAACGCCGTCAGTACGGTGGGGGCTCCGCTTCCTGCCGCCGCGACCGCACGCCTGGCCACCGAGGCGGGGACGTTGACCGGTGTCGCTCGACGCGCGCGGGTACTACCGCTCGACCGCTTCCGGGGGGCCGCGTACGTGCCCTCACGCTTGGCCGCTTCCAACGCCGAGAGGGCCGTGAGGACTGCTCGCTCAACCGGTGGCTTCGGATATGCCTTGTCGAGTTCCCACGCGGAGACGACTGCTGACGAGACTCCCGCCTGGCGGGCGAACTGGAACTGACTGATCCCCACGTGCAAGCGCCGCGATCGCAGGTCCTGTCCCGAAATCAATTCAGTGCCTCACTCAAGTGGTCCGC
>NZ_JBEOXI010001209.1:0-1074 GCF_040296465.1 Streptomyces sp. NPDC002130 | reverse complement strand
CTCGGGGTCGAAGGAAATTCTGCCGGTGATCGACGGTGGACGCGCCATTCGGTTTGCCGGTGATCCGGAGGATCTGGAGCTGAAGTCGGATTGGGACGACGATCGCATCGTGTACTGGCAGCACGCCAGCGACCCGATCACGTGGTGGTCCTTCGACCTGCTGCTCAACAAGCCTGATTGGCTCAAGGAACCGCTGGGCCGCGACGTGGATCCGGGAATGACGTGGGTGCCTCTCGTGACCTTCTGGCAGGTCACCCTCGACATGGTCTTCTCGGCGGACGTCCCGTCCGGGCATGGTCACAATTACGGCGAGGATGCAGCGGACATGTGGGCCAAGATCCTGCATCCCGAGGCCTGGACCTCGGCTGATACCGACAAGCTTCGTGCGCTGCTGACCACCAATCTGGAGCCCACGAAGTAGTCGTAAACGGTTGTAATACAGCCTGTTGAGGCGAAAACCTCACGAAAAAGTGTTACGTGAGGTATGTGTTACTCTGCGTTCGCTGTGTGCCAAGCCACAGCGGAGGCGAACGTGGGGAGATCGAAACGTGAAGAGCAGAGCATGGTGGGCGGCCGGGGTCTCCGTCGCAGCACTGGTCATGGGTGCTGTGACGGCCCCCGCCGCAATGGCTGAACCGGCGGATTTCTACACGCCGCCGTCCGAACTACCGGACGGTGCCAACGGAGATCTCATCAAGAGTGAGCCGTCACCACTGCTGCTGAGCGTGCCCGGATCGAACGGTGCGTGGCCGGCAACCGCCACCAAGATCATGTACCGAAGCGAGGACGCCAAGGGTGCCCCCGTTGCCGTGACGGGCACCTATCTCGAACCGTCGAATCCGTGGACCGGGCAGGGGGCGCGTCCACTGGTTGCCGCAGCGGTGGGAACGCACGGACAGGGCGATCAGTGCGCACCGTCCAAGCTGTTCAACACCGGCATCGAGTACCAGTTCCCGACGGACGTCATGGTCGGCTACGAGACCATCTGGGCTCCCCGAGCCCGTCGGGCGGTTGCTCGGTGATCTGGTGGTGGTGTGAGGGGGTTACTCCCTCTTTCTCTCCGGGAGCTACGCG
>NZ_JBEOXI010001208.1:0-1076 GCF_040296465.1 Streptomyces sp. NPDC002130 | reverse complement strand
GCCGTCGAGCGTGACGCGCCTCAGGTCGACGTAGTAGTCGGCTTCCAGACCCGACAACAGGCGTCGTTGAGCGAGCGCACGGCGGTAGGAAAAGTCGCGCTTTCTCTCGAATGATCTCCGCACGAACAACTTTGTGAACAAGACCTCAGCGAACGAACCTTGGAGTAAACCATGTATCCCGGAGCGTATGTTGCGACAAACCCGGACAAGGCCGCAGTGATCGTTGCCGAGACCGGTGAAGCGGTGACGTTCGCGCAACTGGAATCGAATTCGATTCGGATTGCGCGAGTTCTCCACGGACTCGGGTTGCGGCGGGGCGACAACCTGGCCGTACTCGCCACCAATAACGTTCAGGTCTTCGACATCTACTGGGCGGCTATGCGCTCCGGTGTCTACCTGACGATGGTGAACTGGCACCTGACCGCTCCGGAAGGTGCATATGTCGTCGAGGACTGTGAGGCAAAGGTAGTCATCGTCGATGCTGCTCTGAGCGAACTGGCCGCGACATTGTCCGAACTCGTTCCCCGGCAGGTGACCAGGCTTTCCTTCGGCGGCCAACTCGACGGATACGACTCCCTCGACCGGGCGGCTGACATGGAGTCGGACGTCCCGCTCCCGGATCAGCCGCGCGGCGCCGACATGTTGTACTCGTCAGGAACCACCGGCCGTCCCAAGGGCATCAAGCCGGCTCTACCGAATCGTCAGATACAGGATCCCGGCGATCAGATGACGGCGATGAACCAAAGTGTTTGGGGTGTCACCGAAGACGACATCTATCTGTCCCCGGCGCCCCTCTATCACGCCGCTCCGCTCCGGACGTGCGCGTCGGTCCAGGCGCTGGGCGGAACCGTTGTGGTGATGAATCGGTTCGATCCGGAGAAGGCTCTGGAATACATCGAGCGTTATCGCATCACGTACAGCCAGTGGGTGCCGACAATGTTCGTGCGCCTGCTCAAACTGCCACAAGAAACGCGCGACCGTTACGACATGTCGTCTCTGCGACTCGCCGTCCACGCGGCCGCACCGTGTCCCGTCGATGTGAAGCGAAAGATGATCGATTGGTGGGGGCCGATTCT
>NZ_JBEOXI010001207.1:0-1077 GCF_040296465.1 Streptomyces sp. NPDC002130 | reverse complement strand
CGAGCTGACGGCCCTGCTCGACGCACCCCTTGATCCCTTCAGCGAGAACGAGACGGAGCAGTCATGACCACCAACGCTGCCATCTCGGCCGCGGTGCGGTTCTTGCCTTCGAACTTGTAGCCGGTGCCGTCGGTGTAGAACTCGGTGGCGGCCACGTCGAGAGCGAGCGCGACGTCGGTACCCAGCTTGAGGCCGGTCTTGTTCACGGCGATCGTGATGAGGTCGAGCGCTTCTTTGGTGCCTGCCACGTCGGGCGCGAATCCGCCTTCGTCACCGAGACCGGTGGAGAGGCCCTTCTCCTTGAGAACCGACTTCAGGGAGTGGTAGACCTCGGCACCCCAGCGCAGCGATTCCTTGAAGCTCGGTGCACCGATGGGAGCAACCATGAACTCCTGGACGTCGACACCGGTGTCGGCGTGCGCGCCACCGTTGAGGATGTTCATCATCGGGACGGGGAGAACGTGAGCGTTGGGGCCACCGACGTAGCGGAACAGCTCGAGGCCCGAGGACTCGGCAGCGGCGCGAGCCACGGCAAGCGAGGCACCGAGCAGAGCGTTTGCGCCGAGACGCGACTTGTCCGGGGTGCCGTCTGCATCGAGCAGCGCCTGGTCGACTGTGCGCTGCTCGGTTGCGTCGATACCGATGATGGCCGGAGCGATCTCGCCGAGCACAGCCTCCACGGCCTTCTCGACGCCCTTTCCGCCGTAGCGTGCGCCACCGTCGCGCAGTTCGACGGCTTCGTGCTCACCGGTCGAAGCGCCGGACGGCACCGCGGCCCTGGCGAAACTTCCGTCTTCGAGCAGAACCTCGACCTCAACCGTGGGGTTGCCACGGGAATCAAGGATCTCGCGAGCTCCGACCTGCTCAATACTGGCCACTGTGTGGTTCTCCTTCGAATGGGCTTCGCATTGGGGCACGCTCTGCGTGCTTGACACTTGGGCTCCGACCCCTCCGGTCGAAAGAGGACCACGATCGCGGCTGGGCCTCTGCAGTGCCAGCACCTCTGTAGTGCCAGCACACAGCCTAACCGCACGGACCGAAGGCTTCTTTATCGACGCGCGGTCACGGGTCCGACCT
>NZ_JBEOXI010001206.1:0-1078 GCF_040296465.1 Streptomyces sp. NPDC002130 | reverse complement strand
TCCGTAAGGGATCATCGGGCAACCGTTTCTCTTCGGCGTACGTCAAGTTGAGGGACGCGCGGTGGGGTTGAGCCTGCGAAGCGTTGCCTCGACGGTTCCCGCCGCCCGCTGGCTCACCAAGTCGGTCTTGTTCAGCAAGATGACGTCGGCGAACTCCACCTGATCGACCAGGAGATCGGAGATGCTGCGTCCGTCCCCCTCCCCTGCTTCGAGGTTGCGCTCGTCCAGTCGTTCGCCTTTTGCCAGCTCGCCGAGGAAGGTCGACGCGTCCACCACGGTCACCATCGTGTCGAGCTTCGCGAGCGAGCCGAGGCTGAAGCCGTCCTCGAATTCCCAGTCGAAGGTGGCTGCCACCGGCATCGGTTCGGAGATGCCGGTGGATTCGATCACCAACTGATCGAATCGCCCCCCTCGGGCCAGAGCGCCGACGGCGTCGATCAGATCCTCACGCAGCGTGCAGCAGATGCATCCGTTGGTCAGCTCGACCAACTTCTCCTCGGTGCGATCGAGGTGGCCCTGGCCTGCGACCAGGGCCGCGTCGATGTTGATCTCGCTCATGTCGTTGACGATGACGGCGACCCGCCGACCGTCGCGATTGGCGAGGATGTGGTTGAGGAGTGTGGTCTTGCCTGCGCCCAGAAATCCGGACAGCACGGTTACCGGTAGCTGCTTCATTCCTTAATGATAACCATTGTCATTATCGACAAGGGGAAGCGGGCCTACTGCACTGCGGACGCACTACCCGAGAACTGGCTCTCGGGCCTCGGCAAACCGAAATGATCGCGAAGCGTCGTACCCGAGTATTCGGTCCGGAACAAACCGCGATCCTGCAGGATCGGAACCACACGCTCGGTGAAGATCTCGAGCCCACCCGGGTAGTACGGCGGCATGACGTTGAATCCGTCAGCAGCACCGCTGGTGAACCACTCCTCGATCGTGTCGGCCACCTGCTCGGCGGTTCCGGCAAATACCCGATGTCCGCGACGCCGAGGAGCGCACCTGCCGCGGTGGCCGTCAGGGCCTCGGCCGCGGTCAGCCGCAGCACCTGCCGGCGGGTGGCTCCGGTCAGCCGCAGCAC
>NZ_JBEOXI010001205.1:0-1077 GCF_040296465.1 Streptomyces sp. NPDC002130 | reverse complement strand
GCGGGCCACGAGTGTGGTGTGCAGCACGAAACGAGAAGGAAGTAGCGTGATCCCATGACCGCGTCGATCAGATCTGACGGGGACCCCGCGGCGTCTCGAGCGAATCGAGTCGTGGTGTGGAGTCCGGAGTACCTGAGCTATCGGTGGAGCGCCGATCACCCGATGAATCCCACTCGCCTCGATCTCACGATGGCACTCTCGCGAAGCCTCGGACTTCTCGAGGGCATCGAGTTTCTCGAACCGAGTGCCGCGTCCGATGCCGACCTCCTCAGAATCCACACACCGGCATATCTTGCAGCGGTCAAAGACGCGGGTAACTCTGCGAATAACGGTGTGAGCGGCCAGGATGTTCCCCACGGCCTCGGTACCGAGGACAACCCGGTCTTCCCGCACATGCACGAGGCAAGTGCCATCCTCGCCGGCGGCTCGCTGGCGGCAGCGCAGGAAATCGCTTCGGGGCGTACCAGGCGTGCGGTCAGCATCGGCGGTGGCATGCACCATGCGATGGCGGATTGGGCTTCGGGATTCTGCGTCTACAACGATGCGGCTGTTGCGATTTCGTGGCTGCTCGACAACGGCTACGACCGCATCGCCTACATCGACGTCGACGCTCACCACGGCGACGGTGTGCAACATGCGTTCCTCGGGGACCCTCGGGTGCTCACCGTCTCGCTACATCAGCATCCGGCTACGTTGTGGCCCAACACCGGATGGTCGAGCGAGGTCGGTGACGGCGCGGCCGAAGGTACAGCGGTGAACATCCCGGTGCTTCCCGGAACCGTCGACGCGTTGTGGCTGCGTGCATTTCACGCCGTAGTTCCGGGAGCCATTGCAGCCTTCCGCCCGCAGATCATCATCAGTCAGTGCGGTGTGGACTCGCACCGCGAGGACCCGCTCGCGGACCTCGCCCTCACCGTCGACGGTCAGCGTGCGGCGTTCCTGGCAATGCGCGATCTCGCCGACCGCTACTCCGAAGGACGGTGGCTGGCGGTCGGCGGTGGGGGATACGGACTGGTTCGCGTCGTGCCCAGGGCATGGACTCACCTGATCGCGGCCGCACTCGATCGCGAGATCGAC
>NZ_JBEOXI010001204.1:0-1078 GCF_040296465.1 Streptomyces sp. NPDC002130 | reverse complement strand
GAGGTTCGGGTTCTTCGAGTTCCTCGCGCAGACGGCGCAGTTCCCTGGCTGTGGCCTCGGGGTCCGTCAGGGCCGCTCCGCAAAGTCAGCCGCAGACCAACATCACGCGCCCTGCCGGCGCTGGTGCCCCTGCGGGTCGACCGGCAGCTCCGGCCGGGGGTAAGCCGCCTACGGGTCCGCAGCGTCCTGCCGCGGCCGGTCCGGCGCAGGGTGGCCAGGCTAAATCTCCCGCACCGAAGGGACAGCCGCAATCGGGCCGACCCGCCGGTGCGCAGCCGGCACGTCCCGTCGTGACGGGAACGGCGGCTGCCGCAGCTACCGGTGGCGTCGCCGGCGCGGCAGCAGCCAAGAGCAACGCACCGACCGTCGCAGCCAAGGCAGTTGCACCCGCGGGCGCAGATCCGAGGGCTGCAAATCCGAAAGCAAAAGCCGCAGCGATCGACGGGCCCACCCGGCACATCGATCGCAAGGATCTGCCGAAGGACATGCCTGACCTCTCCGAGGCCAAGCATCCGTTGCCTGCTGCGGTGAAGGGTGAGAAAACTCACGCCGGACCGGCTTCGGTCGTCGACGGTGCGCCGCTGCGCGCAACGGTCCAGATCCGTCGTATCGACCCGTGGTCCACGCTCAAGATCACCTCCGTGATCTCGGTGTCGCTGTTCTTCGTGTGGATGGTGGCCGTCGGACTGCTCTACGTCGTTCTCGATGGTATGGGTGTCTGGGATCGCCTGAACAACGCGTTCACCGACATCGTTGCCGACGGCGGCTCGGACGGTCTGGTGACGGCCGGCCAGGTGTTCGGCTACGCCGCGCTGATCGGTATCGCAAACATGGTGCTTTTCACGGCGCTCGTCACGATCGGATCGTTCATCTACAACCTCTGCAGCGACCTGGTTGGCGGCGTAGAGGTAACTCTCGCCGACCGCGACTGACCTGCGAAAACATTGCTCCGCCGGGCCCGTTTTGGTGTCAGCGGCCCGGTGGGGTAATCTTTGGAATCGGTTCAGGGGCCTATAGCTCAGGTGGTTAGAGCGCTTTACTGATAATGAAGAGGTCGGAGGTTCAAGTCCTCCTAGGC
>NZ_JBEOXI010001203.1:0-1078 GCF_040296465.1 Streptomyces sp. NPDC002130 | reverse complement strand
GGCGACGTCGGTAGGTCCGGATGGAAACGGTGCATCGACGAGGCCGCACGAATTTCCAGATTGCCACCCGAAATGCTCGGCAGGACAGGAAGGGACTCCCGGAACGGTTCCAGCCGGGGAGATGGAAGTTGGAACGGGCGCAGCGGATCGACATCAGGAGGTCGAGCCGTCGCAGATCCAGCGGACAATGCGCTCAGTCCAGCCAGCAGGCCCAGCCCTTGAACAAACGATCGGCGACGGATCTTGTGCGACTCGTCCACTCACGGCCCCCTCACGCTGACGGCATCCGGAGCGGGTTACCCGCGTGCTCGCACGGTCAAACACCGACCACCTTCTCCAACCAAGGTTTGAGGATGGGTAGAACATGAGCCGGTTGCATTGCCTGCGTGTGATCCAGACCGTCGAGTACCTCGATATCCCACCCTGCCGACCGAACGGCGTCGAGGTCGAAATCGGCCGGCGCGACCCGTACCCCACCCCATCGGTCACCGTACTCGATGACGTCTTGCGAACCGACGAAACACATTCGCGGACATAGGATGCGCTCTTGAATCGTTCGATCGTCGAATTCACCAAGTGCGCGGTACAGCGTCACGAACTGCCGGGTCTGCGCTTCGGTCAATGCAATGTCGATGGAGTTCCAATCGAACTCGTCCGGCGATGCCGTGGACTGCAATGAGGACTGGGGCGGTTCGCTCGCCATGCGATGTGTCGCTTCGGTGACCTGGAGCATTGCCTTGTACGGCCCATCCACCGGCGGGAAACCGCCCATGACCAGTGCGGTCAGACGATGGGTGCGCAGCGCCAACTGCAACCCACACACAGCCAGCCAGGAGTATCCGTAGTAGGCGAAGTGATCGATGCCAGCAGCATTCGCCACGGCCAGAAGATCTGACGCGATCTTGTCGGGAGTGAGCGTGTCCGGAGCAGGCGACGCCATCCGGTGCCCTTCGTAATCGAAGGCAACCACGGTGAAATTCGGCCGCGGGCCCCAGAAACGGAGCTCCGGAATCTTGTCGCCGAGCGCGCGGAAGGCCTCGACGCCCTCCACGACCCGGGGGTCGTCGCGCTCGACGCC
>NZ_JBEOXI010001202.1:0-1079 GCF_040296465.1 Streptomyces sp. NPDC002130 | reverse complement strand
AAGCGGACAGTCCGAAGATGATCGTCATCAGTCCGAGCAAGGTTCGGAAGATCGGAATGATTGCTCGTCCGGATCTCTGGTGCTTTATCCACTCGTAGTCGTGCGGTTCGTTGAACCATTCGTAAAGTGTTCGCCAAGAACTGTGCCCCTCGGAGGCGATGACAGGGCTCGGCATGCTGTCCATTTTGCCTTGAAATCGAACAAAGAGAAAATCTTTGCTCGATCGGTTTCACCGTTTTGAATGTTTTCGGGGAGAAAGTGCAACCGATCGAGCAGAGAGTTCACTCGATGCTTGTTTCAGACGGTGTCCGCAGCGCTGTGCGCGTTCTCGGAGGCGGTGGCGAACGATCCGGTTTTTCGCGTACGAGACTTTCTCACGCCGTATGCGACGAGGATGACGCTGAGGGAGACCAGGCTTTGGACGAATTCCGCGCGCGTGGGTTCGTTGAGACCCATTCCCACCAGGATCACGAGAATCAGACCAGTGACCACTATCGGCAGGCCGGGATACAACCAGACACGGAATTTCAGAATCTCGGGGCTTTCGCGTTCCCATCGGCGACGGAGGCGTAGTTCGGATACACAGATCAGGATGTAAACGAACAAACAGATTGCGCCGGAAGAATTCACGAGGAACAAGAAGATCGTGTCCGGCCAGATGTAGCCGGCCGCGATACAGAAGTAACCGGCCACGGTGCAGGCGAGTACGCCCTTCACCGGCACGCCGCGGCTGTTGGTCCGCGTCATCCAGGCCGGGGCGTCGTTGTAGACCGAGAGCGCGAAGAGCATCCGCGACGCCGTGTACAGGCCGGAGTTGAGGCAGGACAGCACTGCGACCAGAACTACGAGGTTCAGAATGTCAGCAGCGCCGGGAATTCCGAGCAGGTCGAGGGCGGAGATGAACGGAGAATCGCCGACGACGAACGAATCCCACGGCAGCATCGTCACGAGGAGGAAGGTGGCGACAACGAAGAAGGCGAGAATACGGAAGACGACGGTGTTCGTGGGCCACGGCACGCTCCTCGTCCGGCCGGCCCTCGATGGACAGCGGCATCGCGCCCAGCCCGACCGCACTCACC
>NZ_JBEOXI010001201.1:0-1080 GCF_040296465.1 Streptomyces sp. NPDC002130 | reverse complement strand
GAACTGATTGATACTCTGACGGTATGTCGCATTCGGGTATTCGGTCACGGTGAAGATGAGTCCCGAACTAGTGAAAAACAGACAAGTGCCCGTCCGGGACGTCGGGTACGCATCTTCGGTGGCGGATGCGACCGAGATCGAAGTTCTCAGCCTGGACACCATTCGCGTCAATGGGGGAAGCGCAGAGTTCATCGGCCCCCAACGTCCGCAGTTTCACTTGCTCGCGCTGGTGACCGAGGGTTCGGCGCTACACACCATCGACTTCGTGAACTATGCGGTGAGTCCGGGGACTGTGTTCTGGGTCAGGCCGGGGCAGGTGCAACAGTGGGGTCGAATCCAGGATTTCGAGGCGACGGTCGTTCTGTTCACGCCCTCCTCGCTCGACGCCGCCAGTCAGCAACTGTTGGACGGAAACTTTCGTAGTAGGCAGGCAGCGTGGCAGTTGTCCGGCGAGAACCTCGAGACCATCAGCACGGGTATGAAACACCTGAACCTGAACTACGCGTGTCCGGATACTTCCGCGCCGGCCGTTCGCGCGGCCATTCTGCGGCACACGCTGACAGCAATTCTGTTGAAACTGACCCATCTCGGCGGGCAGGAGCAGAGTTCGGTGCTGGCACACAATGACGTGATCGAAAGGTTTCATGCCGCTGTCGAACGTGACTTCGCCTCGGTACGTTCGGTTTCGGAGTACGCCAACACGATCGGGTACTCCGAGAAGACCGTATTGCGAGCTACCCGATCCGCTGCCGGGATGACCGCGAAGCAGTACATCGATCAGCGAGTGGTGCTCGAAGCGAAACGTCTGCTGTCTTTCGGTACGGACACGGTCACCCAGGTGGCGTCGAAGCTGGGGTTCGACGATTCTGCGAACTTCACCAAATTCTTCGCCACCCGGGTGGGTGTTTCTCCGCTGACCTTCCGTCAGGACGTCAGAGCGCGCTGAACGCCGCCCATCGCGCGTCGGCGCTGTCGAGCGTTCCGATTCCGCTCTGCCCCTTGCCATGATGACGACAGTCGTGCCGTTGGTGCCCGTGGTGTTGGCCGGCGTGACGACCTTCTCGTCCTTGACCGCCTCCC
>NZ_JBEOXI010001200.1:0-1080 GCF_040296465.1 Streptomyces sp. NPDC002130 | reverse complement strand
GTGACGACAGCCGAGTTCGCCGAGCAGATCAGCCGATTCTCGGTACACGGCAATACGACGATCGTGATGCGTGGAATCCAGTGTGAATCCGCCGCAGACCGCGGGTACACACTTCGCCTGGACGGACCACTGGCCGACGACGCCGCACGCCGGGCAGCACTCGGAAACGCTCTCAACGCTATCTTCTCGGGCGAAATCTCCATCGAAGCGACTGAACCGGATCTGGTTCTGAAGGCAACAGGTATCGGGGCACAGTTCCTGTCCAAGTTGCGGGTCGCACCGGCAGGTGTTCCTCTTTCCGAGGTGCAGAGCGCCAGCGACATCACTCCGAAGTTGGCGTCGGGAGCCATGAGCCACGGCGCGCTCAATGCTCCGGCACACGAAGCCGTCGCGCATGGCACGAACATGGTCGGCGCGATGTCCAACAGCGGTGAAGGTGGTGAACACCTGTCCCGTTACAACACAATTCGAGCATCGCGTATCAAGCAGTTTGCATCCGGTCGATTCGGAATCTGGGCGGGATACCTCGCCGACCCGATGCTCAAAGAGATCGAGATCAAACTCGGCCAAGGTGCAAAACCCGGTGAGGGCGGCCAGCTTCCGGCAGCCAAGGTCACCATCGACATCGCTGCGGCCCGCGGTGGAACCCCCGGTGTCGAACTGGTTTCACCGCCGCCTCACCATGACACGTACTCCATCGAGGACCTCGCTCAGCTCATCCACGACTGCAAGGCAGCGCGTATCCGGGTGATCGTGAAGTTGGTGTCCTCGGAAGGTATCGGCACCATCGCCGTCGGAGTCGCCAAGGCAGGCGCTGACGTCATCAACGTCGCCGGAAACACCGGTGGCACCGGCGCCGCTTCCGTGACCAGCCTCAAGTACGCGGGCCGCGCGGCCGAGGTCGGTATCGCAGAGGTCCATCAAGCTCTGTGCGCCAACGGTCTTCGTCAGAAGGTCGTTCTTCGATGCTCGGGCGCACATCAGACCGGCAGCGACATCATCACCTCGGCACTACTCGGCGCAGACAGCTTCGAGTTCGGCACATCGGCTCTGATGATGATGGGCTGCGTCATGGCCAGA
>NZ_JBEOXI010001199.1:0-1081 GCF_040296465.1 Streptomyces sp. NPDC002130 | reverse complement strand
CCACCGGCGCGCGCAGGCGCAGCCTGAACCGAGCCGGGGGTGTCCAGCGCGGCCGGCGCGCCGGGGGCGCGTCGGCCCATCGCGTCGCGACGTACGACGGTACGACTCCGAGTTTCGAGCGTCCTCGATGATTCGCGTGTTGAAGCTGGCACTGAAAGGTCCTCTCCGCTGCTGTGTGCGGCCGTGGTTCGGGCAGGAAGCGGAAACGTGAATGCGTCCGATTGCTTGGGTGCGGTCGACAGAAAATCCGCTGTGGCGGTGGCACTGTTGGAACCGTTGCTCGCAGAACCGTTACCCGTGGAAAGGTTGCTCGCAGAACCATTACTCGCGGAACCATTGGCTCTCGATCCGTTGCCGGAACCGTTGGGGCCCGCTATTCCGTGGGAATTCTTGTCTTCCATTGTTTCGCTCCTGATGCCCGTAAACAGACCGCTGGTTTGCTTAATCGACGCAAACATACCAGGAGTTCGTTTATGGTCACACCCCTTGTGGAGTTCGGCGTTGAATGCGCAGCCACATTGCGAAGCCCCACAACACGAAGAATGCGTAGACCAGATAGAGGATCGCCGAAGGGTAGTAGCCGGCTCGGAAGAGAAGGGGAACACCAACGGCGTCGACGCCGATCCAGATGAGCCAGAACTCGGTCCAGCCGCGTGCCATGCCGTACGTCGCGAGGATGGAGCCAGTGAAGATCCAGGCCTCCGCCCACGCTCCGTACGAGCCGAGAAGGTCGAAGATCCAGGCGAAAGCGATTGTGCCGCTTGCCATGACGGCGATCATGGCGATGCGCTCGCGGGCTGTCGCCCAATGGGGCAGGACTGCGCGACCGGAGTCACGTGCCCCACGTCGCCACTGGGTCCATCCGTAGATGCTGACGGTGACGAACAACAACTGACGGCCGGCCTGGCCGTAGAGATTGAGCTCTTGCGGCGTGTGGAAAAGCGCGCCCATGAACACCGTGAACAACAAGGCATTTCCGGCTATACCGACAGGCCACGCCCATACCGAGCGTCGCGCGCCCGCGATCGCGGAGCCTATTCCGAACGCGTTTCCGATGATCTCTCGCCAGAGAATCGTGGCG
>NZ_JBEOXI010001198.1:0-1082 GCF_040296465.1 Streptomyces sp. NPDC002130 | reverse complement strand
ATCGACTGTGCTGCCTGACGCGGGTAGACCGGCAACGGCGACGGTCGGCGTGAAAGTGATGCCCGGCACGTACAACCCTCACGGGGGTCAGCGTGAGCGCAACTGCAGCTCCCAGCGCCAGAGGCAATGCACGTTTCATCATCGAGTCTCCAAAAGGGTGTGAGGGGTCAATGTTGCTGTGAAGCTGTCCAATTCATCTCGGGTGGGGCATCCGCGGGGGCCGGCGGTGGCGCACGCCAATGCAGCCGATGCCCCAGCGAGTCGTGCGGCGTCCACCGGTGAGCGCCCGGCGTCGACAAAAGCGATGTACGTACCGCCGAAGCAATCACCGGCCCCGACTGCATCGACGACGTCGACCACTACTGCCGGTTCGCTCGTCACCTCGCCGTCCGGTGTGGCCAGTGTCCAACCTCGCGAGCCGTCGGTCACCAGCAGGTGGGTGTTGTGCTCGGCGGCCAGCGTCTGCCACTGATCGAAAGCGATTCCGAACTCGCCTTCCCACAGGGCACGCCCTACCACGACGTGGTCGGCCAGAGCGAACGCGCGCAGTGCCGCGGCTTTGTTTTCACAACCGTCCAGATCGATTACCAGACTTACGCTTCCCGGCAGTACGTCAGGCAGAAACTCTGCCCGGTATCCGTCCAGGAACAGCCGTCCACCGCCGGCAGCGGCCAAGCGGGTGACCACAACACCGATGCGTTCGGCATCGTTCGGGTCGTCCTGGCTGATGATGGAGCGATCGCCGTCCTGCGCGATGAGAACTACTGCCGTCGACAGGAACGCATCTCGCGGCGACCAACTGGTGTCGACGCCATCTGCCTCCAGGGCTTCGAGAAACTCGGTGGACCGCGCGTCCGGGCCCACGGCACCGGCAAAGATCACCTGCGCGCCCATTCTGGCCGCGGATACCGCAGCATTTGCATTCATTCCACCGTCGATCTGACTGATGGCCGTTGCCTGAACGCGCTCCCCGAGTACCGGTACGTGTGGGACATGTACCGTCACATCGTTGTTGGCGTATCCACAAAAGACAATCATGGTTACTTTCCTGCGGCCCGGGCGTCCTTCCTGCGCACATCGTT
>NZ_JBEOXI010001197.1:0-1082 GCF_040296465.1 Streptomyces sp. NPDC002130 | reverse complement strand
GGTCCCTGTCCACGGTCGCTTTTGCGGTCACCCTGCCCGCTCGACTCGAGGCGCTCCTCTTCTCGGTCGAGAGGTTGGTGGCACGCATCAACCAGATCGCCGACAACGCCGACCGCGTCGTCATCGGAGCCGCCGCCGTGACCATTCGAGCTGAGACGCTGGTCGAGGCCGTCGAGCAGACCTCGGACATCGCGGGACAGCTCCTCGAGATCTACGAGCCCATTGCGTTGCAGCTCGCGCCGCTGGCGGCCAGATTCGCCGACGACCTGTCCGAGGCGGAGGTCAGCGCCGCGATCAAACTGATCGACCAACTGCCGGAGCTCACCGACCGCGTGACCGCGGTCCTGCCCATCCTCGGAACCTTGGACTCCGTCTCGCCCGAGATCCACGAACTCCTCGGAGTGGTCAAGGACCTGCGTCAGGCGATCGTCGGAGTGCCCGGCTTCCACTTTTTCCGCAAGCGGGGCGAAGCCAAGCTGGATTGAAATTTCAGGCGGAGTAGCCGTTGGTCCCGGCCCGCGCCATGACGACCTTCGGAACGACCGCTCGAGACGAGAGCTTGAGCAGACCGTCCACCAACTCCACGATGTCGTCGACCTTGATCATGGTCTCGGGTGTGATCCGATCGTGCGTCCACGCCGACATGTCCGTGTCGACGTAACCGGGAGCAATGGCCGTCGCGCTCACTCCGTTTCCGGATTCCTCGGCATTGAGTGCTTCGACCATCGAAATGAGTGCAGCTTTGGTGGCTCCGTAGACGGCCAGGCCGCTCTCGGCATACACGCCGGCCATCGAGGCGAGAGCGATCACTTTCGCGCCACCGGCAAGGTCCGCGTCCGCCGCAGTGCGCAGGAGCGGCAGCGATGCTTGCAGGAGCGCGAACGGTGTCCGCAGATTGACGGCGACGGTCTTGTCGAATCGTCGCATGGGGTAATCCGCTACTCGCCCACTGGTTCCCACTCCGGCGTTGAGGATGAGGGCCCGCATGGAGCCGAACCGATCGCCGTGCGTGGCGACGAGTGCTGAGGCGAAGTTCTCGTCCGCCATGTCACCTGCCGAGACTACGACGTCCGGCGATCCGG
>NZ_JBEOXI010001196.1:0-1084 GCF_040296465.1 Streptomyces sp. NPDC002130 | reverse complement strand
CTCGTAGCCGGGATTGTCTCCAAAACCCCAGTCCAGCAGGGTCTCGCTATGGCGGAGCGTATCTCCGTGTCGGGGGTTGTGGACGATCGCGCGATCCGCGATCTCTACAAGTTGCGTGAACTCGGTGTCACCGTCGCACTCGACGATTTCGGCACCGGCTATTCGTCTTTCGCAACGCTCCAGAGACTTCCGATCGACGTCCTCAAGATCGATCGCATGCTGGTCACCGACTCGGATGATCCGAAGATGTCCGTCGTGAAGTCTATTGTCGAATTGGCTGCGGCCCTGGGTATGAAGTCGTTGGCCGAGGGCGTCGAGACCATCGAGCAGTTCCGCCGCGTTCAGTGGGTCGGGTGTGACCTTGTCCAGGGTTACCACATCAGCAAGGCTCTGACCGCTGAGCGCGTCGATGTGTATCTTGCCGCGACGGACACGGAAACCGGGCGTAGCGTCCACCCACTGACCTGGCTGTGAATCAGATCTGAGCCGAGCGGATCGTATTACCGCCTGCCGCTTTCGCTTGATACATCATCGAATCCGCGACGTTCGTCGCTGCCAGGATCGCGGAAGTACCGCCGCTCCACGCCTTCGATTCGGCGGTCATCATCACCGCTCCGACGCTCACCGTTGTGGGGATCGCGTCGGAACAATCCGACAGCGCCGCGTTTATCCCTTCGATCAACAGGGTTGTCGATTCGGGATCGCCGGCAATGACGGCCAGGTATTCTTCTCCGCCCGTGCGAGCGATGACTCCGCGTTCGCCGAGATGTGTGCTCAATCGGTTCGCTGTTCTTCTGATGACATGATCGCCTTCGGCGTGGCCGTGAAGATCATTCACCGTCTTGAATTTGTCGATATCGACGACGATGAAAGCGAGAGAAGAAGAATCGTCTCGGGCGCTCTCGAAGAGATCGCCGACTGCCCCTTCCAGTCCCCGACGGTTGAACAGTCCGGTGAGAGGATCACGATCCGAATACTGGGCATCGCGGTACAGAGTGCGCCAAGTCAGGTGCGCAAAAATGGGAACAAGGGTGACAGCTCCGAAAAGAACTGTGCCTCGGGCGAGAAGCGTCGTGATATCGAC
>NZ_JBEOXI010001195.1:0-1085 GCF_040296465.1 Streptomyces sp. NPDC002130 | reverse complement strand
ATCGAACTCGGTCGAGACCGCGTAGTACTCACGGCCGTCCTCGCAGACGACGCCGATGGACACGAGATCGATGGTTCGACCGTCTTCGATGAATTCGCAGTCGTAGAAGTAGCGCACGTCCGAAAACTATGCCGCACGCGCAGGCTCTGGGGCCAATGCGCGTGCGGCAGGTGTGGGAAATCTCTAGCTGGCCTGTGCGTCCGGGAGCGAATCCTTGTCGGTCTTCGCGGATTCCTTGGACTCGGCCGAGGCCACGAGATCGACAACCGACTCGCCGCTTTCCGCCGGAACGTCGACGGCAGCTTCGGGTTTCGTGGGTGCCTGGTTCTTGAGACTGGCCGCGTAGATGTCCACGTACTCCTGGCCGGAGAGTTTCATCAGCTTGTACATCACCTCGTCGGTCACAGCGCGCTCGACGAAGCGGTTCCCGCCCATGCCTTCGAAGCGGGAGAAATCGATAGGTTCGCCGACGATCACGGTGACCTTGGCCGGACGCCACATCCGTGAGCCGATCGGATTCATCTTGTCGGTACCGACCATCGCAACCGGGATCACCTTGACGCCCGATTCGAGCGCGAGGCGCGCCATTCCGGTCTTGCCCTTGTAGAGGCGACCGTCAGGCGAACGCGTTCCCTCGGGGTAGATACCCAGCAGACTGCCCGAACCGAGAACCTTGAGACCGGCGTTGAGCGCATCCTGCGCTGCGTCCGCGCCGGTTCGGTCGATGGGGACCTGTCCGACCGCGGTGAAGAACCACTTCTGGAATGCGCCTTTGAGACCGGAACCGGTGAAGTACTCGCTCTTGGCAAGGAACGTGATGCGGCGGTTGACGCGAAGTGGAAGGTAGAACGAGTCCAGAACCGCCTGGTGATTGCTGGCCAGGATGGCCGCCCCGTCAGTCGGAATGTTCTCGTGACCCTTGACCGTCGGACGCCCGAGCAGCCAGAGAATCGGCCCCAGCAACACATACTTGAAGAGCCAATACCACACGGCGTCCCTCCCATTCACAGCTGAATTTCGCTGAGTACGACCTTACTGCCGACCCGTAACCCCCGCTACACACGCCCCTGCAGGATCGACCCGAT